>DATIPJ010000035.1:0-2746 GCA_035472155.1 Kofleriaceae bacterium | reverse complement strand
GGCATAGGCGATCCTGAACAGGACATGCGCTCCGGACACTTCGCGGCACTATAACGCGAGTCGGGCGCGAGAATCACGTAGGGCTGCGCCGTGCGGCGCGGTGTCGCGCGTCGGCCGTAAGCTACGGGAGTTCCCGGAGATCCGATCGATAGCCGGGCGCGCGGCCGGCCCCGCGGTGGCCTTCGACCCTGGCAAGCCGTGTGCACGGCGGTGCGGCGCACCTCGGCTCAGAGCCGGATGCTTCCGGCCTCGAGCCCGACTTCCTCGCAGATCGCGTCGAGCGCCGGGCGATCGACGCCGCGCCACGCGAGCGACGCCGGATCGCAGGCGATCGGGCAGTCGACGCGCAGCGTGGCCAGCGTGCGATAGAGGTCGGCGTCGGCGCGCTGCGCGCGCAGCGTGCGCGCGAGTCGATCGGAGCCGCGCAGCGCGACCTTCCACTGCGCGTGATCGTCGGGGATCCGGGGAATGTGGCCGTAGACCGTGAGGAGCTTGCCGGCCGAGCTCTTGCCAAAGCCCTCGAGGCCGGGGATGCCATCGGCGGTATCCCCGACGAGCGCGAGCAGGTCAGGGATCGAGGCCGGCGGCACGCCGTGCTTGGCGACCACCGCGGGCTCGTCGAGCGTTTGGTCCTTGAAGCGATCCCAGCACACGATGCGCGCGCCGCGTACGCACTGACACATGTCCTTGTCGACCGCCGTGATCAGCACGCGGTCGACGGTGAGGTCGGCCTCGAGGTGGTGCGCGGCGGTCGCGATCGCGTCGTCGGCCTCGAACTCGACCATCGACCAGACGCACATGCCCAGCGCTGCGGTGGCGCGCTCGGCGAGCTCGAACTGACCGGTCAGCCCCTCGGGCAGGCCCTCGCCGGTCTTGTAGCCCGCGAACAGATCATTGCGGAACGACTCGATCACGTGATCGAATGCGACACCGACATGCGTCATCGGCAGTCTGTCTCGTTCCCCGTCCGCGCGGGGCTGGCCCGTCTTCGACAGCAGCATCGCGAAGCTGCGGAGCATGCTGCGGACGGCGCCGACCTCGCGCCCGCGGTGCTGCGCCTGCGGGGCGCCGAACCAGGCGCGAAACAGCTCGTAGGTACCGTCGATCAGGTGGACCTGCACCGCGCGAACCTTACACGGGGACGCCGCCCGGTGCGCAGCCTGCTTGCAGCCGCCTGCATGATCGCGTGCAGCGGCCCCTCGAGGAGCGTCATGACCACGTCTCAGTCATCGAATCCGCCTTCGGCTCAGCCTTCGCCGCTCGCCGCCGCTGCGGTCGCCGGCGTCACCGACGCGACGCTGCGCCAGATCCTGGCCGACCACTGGGAGCACACGATGCGCTGGGCGCCGACCTGGGCGACCACCCTCGGCGACCACCGCTATGACGACCGGCTCGCGCCGCGCGACCCCGCGTCGATCGCCGCGGTGCAGGCCGAGCACGACGCGCTCCTCGCCCGCGCCGCCGCGCTCGACCCGGCGCGGCTCGGCGAGATCGACCGGGTGACCGCCCAGCTCTTGCGCGGCAAGCTCGAGGCCGAGCACGCGATGTATGCGTGCCGGTTTCACGAGTGGAACGTCGACTCGGCGAGCAGCAGCGTGTTCGGCGAGCTGTCGTACCTCGTCGAGTCGCACACCGTGAAGACGCCGGCCGACGCCGCCAACCTGGTCGCGCGCATGGGGCAGGGCAAACGGCTCGTCGACGATACGATCGCCAATCTGCAGATCGGGCTCGGCGATGGCCGCGTCGCCTCGGGCGAGAAGCTGCGGCGCGCGATCGATCAGCTCGATCACGAGCTCGCCAAGCCGGTCGAGGGTTGGGCGATGTTCGCGCCGGCCTGGGCCCAGGCGCCCTCGCCGGATCCGTGGCCGGCCGGGGAGCGCGAGCGCCAGGTGGGCGCGCTCCATGGCGTCGTCGCGACGCAGATCCGCCCCGCGATGGAGCGGCTGCGCGCGTTCCTTCACGGCACGCTGCTGCCGCGCGCGCGGGGTGAGCGAGAGGGCCTGGCCTCGATCGCGGGCGGCGACGCCTGCTACCGCGCGGCGATCCTCTTTCACGTCGGGTTGCCCAGGACGCCCGAGGAGCTACATGCGCTCGGCCAGGCCGAGATCGCGCGCACCGATCGCGAGATCGCCGCGCTCGGCAAGAAGGTCCTCGGCGCGCCCGACCTCGCAGCGACCATCGCGCGCCTGCGCACCGATCGCTCGCTGTACTTCGCCACGCGCGACGAGCTCTACGCCGCCGCCGGCAAGGCGCTCGATCGCGCCAAGGCCGCCGTGCCGCGGTTCTTCTCGGTCCTGCCGCGCACCGACTGCGTGATGCGCGAGATCCCGGCGTACGAGGCGCCGTACTCGACGATCGCGTACTACCGCCAGCCGCACTACGACGGCAGCAAGCCCGGCGAGTACTTCGTCAACACGTACAAGCCCGAGACCCGGCCGCGCTTCGAGCTCGAGGCGCTGACCTGGCACGAATCGATCCCCGGCCACCACCTGCAGATCGCGCTGTCGCAGGAGCTGGGCGAGCTGCCGATGTTCCGCAAGCTCGACGGCTCGACGGCGTTCGTCGAGGGCTGGGCGCTGTACACCGAGCAGCTCGCCGAGGAGATGGGCCTCTACACCGCCGATCTCGATCGGATCGGCAAGCTGTCCTACGACGCGTGGCGCGGCTCGCGGCTCGTCGTCGATACCGGCCTGCACGCGATGGGCTGGACGCGCAAGCAAGCGGAAGCGTACATGCGCGAGCACAC
>DATIPJ010000034.1:0-3191 GCA_035472155.1 Kofleriaceae bacterium | reverse complement strand
CCCGACGGCACCTGGATCGTCGACCACGGCAAGGACAACGGCTCGAGCCTGGGCTTCCGCGTCGAGGTCCCCGGCAAGGGCCGCTACATGCTCAAGGCCGACGACCCGTCGGCGCCCGAGCACGCCAGCGCCGCCGCCGTGATCGGGCAGGCCATCTACCACGCGATCGGCTTTCACACGCCATGCGAGCAGGTCGTGTATCTGCGCCGCTCGCAGCTCAGGCTCCTCCCCGGCCTGGCGCGCGTCGACAACAAGGGCTTCGCGCACCCGTTCGACGACAAGGCGCTCGACGCCGTGCTCGCGACATCCGCGCACCGCGGCGAGCTCGTGCGCATGACCGCCTCCAAGTGGCTGACCGGCGTGACCCTCGGCCCGTTCCGCTACACCGGCACGCGCAGCGATGACCCGAGCGACGTCGTCGCCCACGAGGATCGGCGCGAGCTGCGCGGCGGCCGGCTCCTCGCCGCCTGGCTCAACCACTGGGACGCGCGCGAGCAGAACTCGATGGACGTGTGGCTCTCCCGCGACCCGGCCCGCCCGCGCTCGTCGCCCGGTCACGTGCGCCACTACATCATGGACACCAGCGATGCGATCGGCCAGGCGCCCACCGCGCGTGAGCTCGGCGGCCGCATGGGATACTCCTACAACTTCGACCTCGGCCAGGTGTTCGCCGACTTCGTCAGCCTGGGCACGATCGAGCGGCCCTGGGATCGCGCCGAGCGCATGCCCGGCCGCGAGAAGTTCGGCTACTTCTCGGTGCGCGACTTCGACCCCGAGACCTGGAAGACGGCGTATCCCAACCCGGCGTTCCTGCGCATGACCGAGCGCGACGCCGCCTGGATGGCGCGCCTCATCGCTCACTTCACGCGCGCCGACCTGCGCGCGATCGCCGGCGCCGCGCAGTTCACCGACGCGGGCGACGCCGACTACATCACCCAGGTCCTGCTCGAGCGCCAGCGCGTGATCCTGCACCGCTACCTCACGCGACTCTCTCCGCTCACCGACGTGCAGTCGCGCGCCGGCGGCCAGGTCTGCGTGCGCGACCTCGCGCGCGTCCACGGCCTGTTCTCGCCGAGCTACTTCCACTACGAGATCACCGAGCTCGCCTCCGGAACCAGCGTGCAGCTGCCGAGCACGATCGAGGCCGACGGCAGGGTCTGCTTCACGCCGCGCTCGCTGCACCTCGCGAGCGGCCTCCCCGACAGCGACCCCTCGCGCCGGATCATCCTCCGGATCCGCAACGGCACGGGCGCCGGCCCGCTCGACATCCACGCCTACGACCTCGGCGCGCGCGGCCTGCGCATCGTCGGCCTCGCGCGCCCGGCGCCGTGAGACTAGAGATTATTCGGCCATTCGTTGACCCAGTGAAAGCCGCGGCTCAGGAGCGCACCCTCAGGCTCGCGGTGCATCACCATGTGCAGCTTCTTCCCCCCGTGCTCGCAGTCGATCACCAGCTGATCGGGCGCAGGCAGGCTGTATGTCCAGGTCTCGTTGATGCCCTTGACGTAGTCGACGTTGACCTTCACGGTGTGCGTCGGCGGGTCGACCTTGACGCCATAGTAGTTGCGCCCCGGCGGATCGCGCTGCTCGGTCTTGCCGTCCATGAAGAAGATCGTCGAGTAACCAGCGTTCACCGCCCACGCCTCCCAGCGCTCGTGGTCGGTGGTGAGCGGCGCATGCTCGACGCCGTCGCTCACGAACGTGTCGACGATCCAGGTGCCATAGAGCTCGTGCCCGTGATCGCTGTGGTTCGGCCGCCGCAGCTCGCTCGGGATCTCGTACAGCAAGAGCAGCGCGATCACCGCGATCTTGACGATGCACCGGATGCGCTCGCGCCGCGTCGACATGCGCGGACGCGGCGGCACCTCGGGCGTTGCGCGGCCGAGCACCGCGGCGAGCACGCGCCGCACATCGGGCGCCGCGATCACGATCGCCATCGCGAGTAGCTCCGAGGACCCGATCTTGACCGGTACGTCGTAGCAGAGGTTCATCAACACGACATTGGTCAGCACCGCAACCAGGATCAGCGCGCCGAGCGTCGTGGTGCGCCGCCAGATGAGGAGCACGCCCCCGAGGGCCTCCATGAAGCCGGCAAAGAACGTGTACGGTAGCGAATAGCCCATGAACGCCCACAGGAGCCGCTGCGGCGGCGTCTCGCCGAGACGCTGGTGCAGCACCGTCGGCGCCAGGTCATAGAACTGGTGCTTGAGCAGCTTCGAGCCGCCGTAACCCAGCATCACGAAGATGAGGTAGTAGCGGAGGACGATCCGCGCCGCCTCGGCGAGCCGTGGGTACGCGCGCCGGCGGCGATCGATCACCGACCACACGATCGCGGCGAGCACCGCGAGCAGCACGCACAGCAAGAGCCGCACGTAATCATACGATGTGTCGCCGCTCCCATTCGGCCCATCCCACGGCCTGGGCGCTCCGATCAGATGGGCGAGCCAGGCCGTGCCCCATTTGAGGGGTTTGTTCAGGGCGGTCTCGAGGTCGTCGGTCCAGGCAAACGCACCGATCGGAAACGGAAACACGATCAAGAAGCCCAGGACGAACGCAAAGCGAAACCCGATCCGCCGGGCCAGGCTCCACTCGATGGGAGGGGTCATGTCCCTGCGAATCTATCGGCGCTGCCGTGCAGATTCCGATCGTCGTGGGCCGTTGCCAGCTTTTGCCGCATCTGGCGCCGCTCGATCTCGCAGCATCCGCTCGCCAGATCGATCGAAGCTCCCCAAGAGGGAGAGCGGGTCTGTGATTGTCAATCTATAATCCATCGCTCGGAGATGTACAATCGCAGGGATGATATGTAATCGAGCGATGAAGTACGATACCGTCGAGCCCCACGCTTGCCGGCGCCATGAGCCCGTGCGCGGCATGGCCGTTGCACGATTGCATGGCATGAAGGCGATCAACCTGTATCGCGAAGGCGAGCACCGGCGCACGTTTGCGTTCGTGTTCGAGCCCGACGAGGATCCTGTCGGCGGGCTCACCAAGACCGCGAACGAATACCAGCTGGCCAGTGCTCAGATTACCGCTGTCGGAGGATTTTCGAGCGCGATCCTGGGCTACTTCGATCGCTCGCGGCGCTCGTACCAGCGGATTCCGATCCAGGAGCAGGTCGAGGTGCTGTCGCTGCTCGGCGACGTCGCCCACGATGGCGACCAGCGCGTCGTCCATCTGCATTGCATCGTCGG
>DATIPJ010000033.1:0-9964 GCA_035472155.1 Kofleriaceae bacterium | reverse complement strand
CCGCCGTTGGTGGAGCGGAACAGCCCGACGTCGCTCGCGACCAGGATGTTGTTGTGGTCGTTCGGATCGATCCGCACGGTGCGCGTGTTGACCGCGCGGAAGATCGACACGCCGTTCGACGTGCTGAGCGGCCGGGGCGGTCCCCAGGTCGCGCCGCCGTCCTTGGTCGTGACCATGACGCCACCGGGGTTGCCTTCCCAGTAGTCGCCGAGGCCCGCGTGGATGATCTGCGGGTTCGTCGGGTCGAGGTCGAACGAGCCGATGAACATCGTGCCCAGCGTGTTGGTGAGCGGCGTCCATACCGGAGTCACGACCGTGATGTCGGGCGTCTTCCAGATGCCGCCGCCGATCGCGCCGATGTACACGGTGGCGGGGTTGGTCGGATCGACGCGAATGGTCGCGACCCGCCCCGAGTCCATGCCGTCGTATTCGCTACCGTTCCACTCGGACAGCGCGCTTTGCGGGCCAAGTGGAACCCACTGCAGCGACGTCGCGGGCGTGGGCGCCGCGGCGCCGACCTCGGTGAGCTTCCTTGCCGACGAGGTGTACGCCTTCTCGCGCGTGGCCTGCGTATCGGTCTCCTGCATCAGCTGCAGGAGGCTCTGCTGGAGGATCGGGCCGTTGTTCAGGCGCAACCACAGCGCGCGAACGTACGCGTCGTCCTCCTCGAGGTCGTCCTCGTCGTTGATGTAGACGGTGGGCAGCGGGCCGATGCCATCATCGCCTCGAGCGATCGCATCGGCGAGCGCGGTCACCGTGACGTCGCGCTGCGTTTGCAAAAGCGCAGCGACGGACGGCGCGGGCAGTGCTTGCGCGACGACCCATGATGTCGTCAGGCAAGCGACCACAACGGTGCTGCCATAGAGTGCCTTCTTGAACCTGTGCATGTTGGGTACCCCCGGGTGCGGCTCAGACGGATTTGGAGCCTACGCCCCGGTGTGAAGGCCCCTCCATGCACCGCAGTGTTCTACTGGGTGAATTTTCAGCTAAGTATGTAATTTAAGTAATACGATAAACTGAATATGCCTGACATTAAGGTCTTAACTTGCTGATATCACGTCTCAGGCGTGATCGAATGCGCAGATCTGTGTGAGCGGCCCACCCGCGTTACAGGCGGGAGCTCAGGCGAATGCTGGTGCTTCGCGCCGCCAATTTCGACCCCGCAGTACAGCTGGAGCAGATGACGACACGTGCACTGTTCTGCTCAAAAGCGAAGTGCAGCTTCGTGACGAAAGGAAGATCGATTGCTCGCGCCGCGTACGCATCCCCACCACGAAAGGTGGAGTGCGAGCATGCGTGCGCGCGATGGTGAAGATGTCTTGCGAGCTACTGGGACGCGTCGACAGCATCGATCGCAGATCGCACACAAGCGATCATTGCGCCGCATTCCGACGCACGAAGTCCGGCGATGGCGCGAACAGCAATCAGCGTGCGATCCTTCGTTGGATCACCGCTCGATTCGTCGCCTCATTCATGGAAGGCGGCGCGTTCGGATCCCAACCATGGAGATGTATGCACAGCGAGGCGGGATCCGGTGAGTGACGGCCGGCGCGAAGACGACGATGTCGCGTGGCTGCTCGCCCGGTCGAACGGGGAAGCGCGGCCGAGCATCTCGGAGACCCGCGCGAGTCGCTACGAGAAGCTCGAGGGGCTCCTCGGCGAGCTGCCGCCCACGCCGGTGGGGGCGACGCCCACCGAGGGCTGGCAGAACCGCGTGCTCGCGGCGATCGACGCCGAAGAAGCGGGCAGGGCGGCATCGCGGCGACGGTGGATCGCCTGGCTCGTCCCGCTCGGCGTGGCGACCGCCGGCGCTGCGGCGGTCGGCGGTACGCTGTGGCTGCGCGCCGAATCGCCGCGCGCGCGCGCGATGGCGCCGGTCCTCGAGGTTCACATCGAGGCGGCCGGCGCGCGCCTGCCGGCGGCGTCCGCGATGGTCGGCGATGCGGTGGTGGTGCGCGGCGCGGTCGACGGCGACGGCGAGCTGCGCGTCTACGACGACGCAGACGCCGAGATCGTGCGCTGTGCGGCCACAGGTGGCGCCACAGGGGACGCCACAGGTAACGCCACAGGTAGCGCACCCGCTGCGGATTGCCGCGTGAGCCGCTCGGGCTCGCGCACCGCGCTCGAGCTGACGACGACCCTGCGCGCGCACGGCGCGTTTCACCCGCTGCTGATCGCGCCGCCGCTGCCGGGCACCTCTGCCGGGCTCGACCGCGATCTCCAGGCCGCCCGCCGGGCCAACCTCGAGGTCGTCCGCGCCCACCCGGTGATCGTGCCTTGACCCACGCTCGCTAGTACTGCGAGGTCGCTTGCGTTGTCCCCGAGGTCGCGAACGCGACGCCGCCGTCGACGGCGATCACCGAGCCGACCACGTAGTCGCCCGCGCGCGACGCCAGGTAGATTGCGGCGCCAGCCATGTCTTCGTCACGGCCGATACGGCCCAGCGGCGTGCGCGCCGCGACCACGTCGGCATGATCGCGCGCCGCGGTGTCCTCGGGTCGATCGCGCGCGGCCGTGTTCATCTCGGACGCGAACGGGCCGGGCGCGATCGCGGTCACCACGATGTGGCTCTTGATCAGCTTCGCGGCCATGAGGCGCGTGAGTTGGATCAGGCCCGACTTGCTCGCCACGTACGAGTAGGTCTCGTTCGCCGTCAGGTAGATGCCGTCGATCGACGCGATGTTGATGACCTTGGCCGGGCGCTCCGCGCTCGCCGCCGCGCGCAGCGACGGAGCCAGCGCCTGGGTGAGGAAGAACGGCGTCTTGACGTTCAAGTCCATCACCTTGTTCCAGCCCTTCTCGGGGAAGTCGTCGAAGGCGGCGAGCCACGCGGCGCCGGCGTTGTTGACCAGGATGTCCAGCTTGGGCTCGCGGTCGGCATACGCCTTGGCCAGGCTGCGCACGCCGTCGATCGTCGACACGTCCGCCGGCAGCGAGATGCACGTCCCACCGCCGGCCGATAGCTCTGCCGCCGTGCGGTCGCAGGCGTCGGCCTTGCGCGACGAGATGTAGACCCGAGCGCCCTGGGCGATGAAGCCCTCGGCGATCATCTTGCCGATGCCGCGCGAGCCTCCGGTGACGAGCGCGGTCCGACCCTTCAGGGAGAAAAGATCTCTGGTGTCCATGGCGCCCTCATATCATCGAGCGCGCCTCGCCGTCCCCGTCACGTTGTTCCGAGCGCCGGCTCGGTCATTTCAGGCCGTAGAGCTTGCGCGCGTTGTCGCGCAGCACCATGCGCGCGAGCTCGAGCGCCTGCGCGCGGGTGACCTCGCCGTCGCGGATCATGCCGGTCAGCGCCCGCACCAGGGCTTCGCGCCCGTTGTTGGAGGCGATGAATCCCGACTCCTCCCAGCCGAGCTGCGGCGACGCCGGATAGGCATCGGTCGCGAACATCACCTTCTCGGGGACGTACGCCAGCCAGCCGCGCAGCACCTCGGCCGTATCGTGCGGTGTATTGAACTGCGTCTGCTCCGAGAAGTCGACGTACGCATTGGGCTTGGTCAGCATCGCCGTGACCTCGCGCGTGAACGGCCAGCCGCCGTGGATCATCACGAACGTGGTCTTGCGCAGCGCCGGATCGACGAGCAGCGGCTCGAGCAAGAGCGGGTTGGCCCACGTGGTGTGGAAGTAACCGCCGCCGCCGTGCGCGACGTGGAGGTGCACCGACATGCCCAGCCGTCCGCACTCGGTCGCGATGAACCGAAAGATGTAGTCCTGCAGCAGCTGGTAGTCGCCGCTGCCCGCGGCATAGACCTTGCGCGCGTCGGCCAGCGACGGATTGCCGACCTCGAGCGTGCGCAGATAGGCCATCTCGAACTTCTCCGCGAGCGCGCCACCCTGCTTGTGGCGCTCGAGCGTCGCGCGCACGACCTTGTCGAGGTACTCGTCGAGCGTGGCCGGCCGGCTCGCGACGCCGCTCTCGGCGTAGTAGCGCTTGAGCAGCTTCTCCTCGAGCGGGAAGAACGCTTTCTGATCGGGAGTCACCGCGAGCGCGGTATTGTCGAGTGGATACATCAGCGCATCGGCGAATGGCACCCACTGAAAGCGCGAAGCCGGCAGCCCTGGACCCATCGCGACCCGATTGGCCAGCATCACCTCGATGCCCATCTGATCGAGCATCCAGGTCGCGTAGTCTGCGCCGTGCGCCTTGATCGCACCCGCCTTGTCGCCGTGAAACAGCTGCGCGCCGGCCGCGACGACGATCGGCGCGCTGGGCAGCTGGCGCACCGGGTCTGACTGCGCCTCCAGGTGATCGACCGGCAGCGCGTCGAACTCCATGTCCGGCGGCTGGCCCTCGGCGACCGGCCGCACCGGGTGCGCGTGGTTGTCGATCGCCTTGATCTTCGCGATCTCCTGCGCGAGCGACTCGTCGATGTCATCGCCGGCGGTGGCCGAGCCGATCGAACCAGATCGATGCGCGCCGCAGCCCAGGAGTGCGAGGGCGAGGGCGGTGAGGAGCGGTTTCATCGCGCGCTAACGTACGGCTCGCTCCAGGCGAAGTCACGCGAACCGCGCACCTCGTGTCAGCGATCCGGAGCGCGGTGCACGTCATCGATCCAGTGCACTTCCTCGGGCGCCTCGACGGGCGCAATGTCGAGATTGACGACCACCGGCTCCTGGCCGCTGCGCATCAGCACGCACTCGAGCGGCTCGTCGGCGGCGTTGATCTCCTGGTGCGGCACGTACGGCGGCACGTAGATGAAGTCGCCCGGGCCGGCCTCGGCGAGGAACTCCAGCCGCTCGCCCCAGCGCATGCGCGCGCGGCCCTTCACGACGTAGATCACGGACTCCAGATCTCCGTGATGGTGCGCGCCGGTCTTCGCACTGGGCTGGATCGTCACCGTGCCCGCCCAGAGCTTCTCGGCGCCGACGCGCGCGCGCGTGATCGCCGCGGCGCGCGACATGCCCGGGGTCTGCGCTGTATTGGTGTCCAGCGTGCCCGCCTTCACCACGCGGATTCCGTCGCTGCGCCAGTCGGGTGCGGTCGGCTCGGCCATGCCGCGCACGGTCGCACGGCTGCCGCTCGACGTCGAGAGCGGACCGGCCCCGGGTGTTCCGGTTCCCGACATCGTGTGCGCCCCTTGACCCCTCGCCGCTTTGGCGGTCCTATGCGCGTGTCAAATCCACCTCACACGGAGCAACGCGTATGAAGAACCTGAAACTGGCAATGGTCGCAATCGCGATCGCACTCGTCGCGGGCTGGGGCATGCAGCGCTCGAGCGCGCAGTCGGCCAAGCCGGCCGCGGCCGGCGCACCGGCGGCACCCGCGGGCTTCAAGCGCGTCGAGCTGCAGAAGCGCGACCTCAGCGTCAGCGGCCGCGAGGCGATCACCGCGCGCGGCGAGTTCCAGCCGGGCGCCGCCGTGCCGCGCCACACCCACCCCGGCGAGGAGATCGGCTATGTCGTCGAGGGCGAGCTCACCGTCGAGATCGATGGCCAGCCGCCCAAGACGGTCAAGGCGGGCGAGGCGTTCTTCATCCCGGCCAACACCGTGCACGCGGGCAAGAGCGCGGCCAAGGGCAACACGGTCGTGCTGTCGACCTACGTGACCGAGAAGGGCAAGCCGCTGGCCACACCGGCCAAGTAGGCTCCCCTCGATCGCCTCGCCACGCGAGCCGCCGTATGGCGCCGGCTCGCGTTGGCTCAGTCGGGTGCGTGCTCGGCGAACAGCCGCGTCGCCTCCGCCTCCTCGAGCTCGAGCAGCTCGCGCAGTCGGCGGCGGGCGCGGAATAGCCGGACCCGCGTCGCCCGCGGATCGATCTCGAAGATCTCGCTGAGCTCGTCGATCCCGAGCTCCTCCCAGTAGTGCAGCTCGAGCAGCGTCTGCTGCTCGACGGGCAGGCGCCGCACTGCCTCGATCACGCGCGCGCGGTCGGCCTGGCGCGCGAGCTTGCTCGCCGGGCCGGTGATGATCTCGGCGATCGACACCGTCGCGAAATCGAACCGCTTGCCCTCGCGCTGCTTCGAGCGCAGGTAGTGCCACAGCTCGCGCCGGGCCACGGTGAACAGGTACGTGCGAAAGCTCGCCTCCTTGCGAAAGCTGTCCTTCGCCGCAATGCACGCCAGCATCGTCTTCTGTACGAGGTCCTCGGCGTCGTTGCACTTGGACTCGAAGAACCCGCACAGCGTCGTGAAGTGCCGGCCGAGCAGCGCTTGCCCGGCGCCGCGATCACCGGCGCGCCAGGCATCGAGCAGCGCGAAGTCGTCCACGGGGTCGATCTTGTCCATGGCCCGATAGAGCGTGCTCCCCGGCGCGCATTTCGCGTCACATGGCAGATCCGGTCAGCTGCTAGGATCGGGCGGTGGACCCTGCGCCGGACTTCGAGCTCCTGGACCGCTGGCGCGACGGCGACAAGGCCGCGGGACAGGCGCTGTTCGCGCGCCACTTCGACAGCCTGTGCGGCTTCTTCGCCACCAAGTGCCACGGCGAGGCCGACGAGCTGGTCCAGCGCACGCTCCTCGCGTGCGTGCGGTCGCAGCAGCAGTTTCGCAAGGAAGCGAGCTTTCGCACCTACCTGTTCACGCTCGCGCGTCATGAGCTCTACCATCAGCTGCGGCGCGCGCGCCGCGACGGCGAGCGCCTCGACTTCTCGGTGACCTCCGTCGCCGAGCTGGTCACCACCCCCGGCACCCAGCTGGCGCGCCACGCCGAGCATCGCAAGGTCGTCGAGGTCCTGCGTCAGCTCCCCGTCGAGCAGCAGACCCTGCTCGAGCTGTTCTACTGGGAAGACATGCAGATCACCGACTTGGCCGAGATCTTCGAGGCCACGCCGAACGCGATCCGGATCCGGCTTCACCGCGCGCGGCGCGATCTGCGCGAGCGCTTCGAGTCCCTCGGTGACCGCGAGTCAGTCGCGTGGGTCGATCGCGCGCCGAAAAACGACTGAAATCGGCCCTCGCCCCGATACTCTGTCCTGATATGCCAACGTTTCGCTTCCTTGTCCTGGCGGGCCTGGCCGGGGTCACCGGGTGCATCGGAGAGCCCGGGCCGGAGACGGCGCAGGTCACCGCGTATTTCCGCGACGACTGCGGCGAGTTTGCGTGCGGTCAGAACGGCGCGCGGATGGGCGGCGTCCCGTTCTACGGCCTGTGGCTCAACGGCGACGAGAACGAGCAGCACGTTCGCTACCTGCACTACGCGGAGAGCGTGCCGGCGATGAACCTGGGCCTCTACCAGACCCTCGACGTCGAGGGCGGGCGCCTGCGCGTCTGGTCCGGCGGCACGTGGGCGTACGGGTCGACGGCCCTGCGGGGCGGCATCCTCCTGCTCGGGATCGGGCGCAAGTCGTTCTACGTCAAGATCGCCGAGGTGCGCTCGGGCACCGCAAGTGGCGACGATATCGGCGAGGCGTTCTGGAGCCGCGTCGGCTCGCCGGACGCCGAGACCTACCAGCTGCAGTGGGCGCCCATCGACGGGCCGGTGGACGCCAACGGCAACCCGCGGTTCGAGGACGTCTGCCCGCACGACACGCTCGACAGCGACCTGTGGCAGAACCAGATCGACGCGGTCATCTTCGAGGGCGACAAATACAACCTCCAGACCAAGCAGATCACAGCGAGCCCGACCACGGGCAGCAAGGCCTGGCTCAACATCGCGTGCGCCGGCTCCACGCCCGCCAAGCTGTACCTCCTGCGGCGCACCACCGCGAGCGCCGTGCTTCCAGGCTACCTGTCGGCGATCGACAACGACCGCCAGGCCATGGTCCGCGCGTACGCGGCCGAGTACTGCGGCAACGGCGTCAACTTCACCCGCTCCGGCCACCGCCTCGTGATCCAGGATCACCTCCCGATCTTCGACGGCCAGGGCTGGATCCCGCGCGCGGCACCCGTCGGATTCTCCGACGACGAGCGCGACGCGGGCGCCGTGATCGTCGAGGCCGTATGGGATGCCAACCACGCCGTGTGCCTCGAGACCCCGCGCCTCGCGCTGCCCGATCCGGTCGTCCCGATCGATCACGACATCGAGCAGCGCATCGACGACGCGTGCAAGGAGAAGCGCCCGCCGAAGTGCAGCGACCAGTCCTGGTTCCCGAACGACTGGGCCAGCCACGGGCAGCTGCTCACCGCGACACCGCTGTTCCTGATTGCCAGTCCCTGACCAGCGCCGCGCATGCTCCGCGCGCCGCGTCCTGGCGTCACCTCAGCTGGCGTTCGAGCCACGCCTGGCGCCAGCTCATGGGCGCCCACTGCCGGACCTGGCTCGCGGCGTCGAGGTGCGCGCGCGCACGCAGGTACGCCTCGCGCGCGCTGGCGTGCTTGCCGGCGGCATTGGCCGCGATGCCGAGGCCGATCTCGAGCCGCGCGATGTGAAACCGCCGGTGCCACGGTGTCGCTGCGTCGACGGTGATGGCCGCCAGCAGCGCGCGAAATGTGCGCTCCGCGCCGGCGGGGTCCTCGGAGATCGCAGCCCGATACGCGGCGGCGAGCTGTGCGAACGAGCCACCGGGATCGGCGTGCGCCGCGAGCGCGAAGTCTCGCCGCGCGTCGTCGAGCTGCTCGGCCTCGAGATCGAGCCAGCCCAGCTCGAACGAGCACTCGGCGATCGCCGCGCGGCCTGCGGGGTGCAGCTCGGCGAGCTGATGGCACGGGCCCGCCAGGCGCGCGCGTGCCTCGGCGGGCGAGGCGCGGGTCAGCGCCGCCGTGATCTGGGCGCGCAAGGTCAGCGGGTGCGTCTCGCCCACGCCGTGCTGCAGCAGCGCGATCCGCTGCGCGAGCAGGTGGTCGCGCGCGTCGGACGCCTCGGTGATCAGCGCGAGTCCCTCGAGCGCCGCGCTGAGCTCGATCGCACCGGGCCCGGTCACGTCGCGCGCGAGCCCGATCGAGGTCTCGTACTCGCTGCGCGCGCGTGCCGAATCGCCGGTCGCCAGCGCGATGCTGCCGAGGTTATTGTGCAGCAGCGACTGCGCGAACCGCGCGTACATCGGCAGCCCGTCGGCGAGCGGGCCGATCTGCGCGATCCCCTCGAGCGCCTGCACCGCGGATACGCCGGGCCGCTTCGATAACAGCCACGCGAGCCGCGCGAACGCCTCCACCGCGCCGCGGTAGTCGCGGCTGCGCAGCGCCTCGGCGTGCGCCAGCCGGAGCGGCTCCTCGGCGGGCATATACTCCCCGCGCTGCAGGTAGAACGTCCCCTGTGCGAGCAGCGCGTCGGCGTGCAGCGGCGCATACCCCAGCGTGTCCGCGTCCCCGACGATCGCGGCGAGATCGCGCTCCAGGTCGTCGGCGCCGCCCAGCATGCGCACGCGCGCGCGATCGAGCCGCTCGCGCACCTGCGCCGCACCCGCCGTCTGCGCTTGCGTCGGCGGCGCCACGGCAGGCAGCGCCTCGGCGTCCTCGCAATGCGCGAGATCCGGAAGCTCCGGGATCGCGCGCACGAGCCGCTCGAGCTGCGCCGGCCCCGCGTGCCCGCCCAGCTCGAGCAGCGCGCCGAGCTGGGTCCGCGCGCTCGCCAGGCACCCCTGCCGCCGATCGTACATCTCGCCTGACAGCTCGCCGCGCTGGTGCGCCAGGCAACCCGTGCGCTGCGCCGCGATCCAGCGCGCCGCATACGCGTCGACCCCATCGCCCAGCCGGGCGCCCGCCACACGCGCATACGGCGTCCCCACCGCCTCGACCCGCATCACCGCCGCGATCCGTCGCTCCGGCGTCCACGCGGGCGCCAGCTCGGCGCCACCGCCGCTGCACGGCGCCGGGCCCGACTCGCGCGCAATCCCCACCGCATATCCGGCGACCGCCACCGCGATCGGCAGCGCCACCAGCCCGCGCCGGCGCCACCTCGTCGCCGGATCGCGCGCGAGCGCCGCTCCGAGCTCATCCATCGAGCCAAACCGCTGCGCCGGATCGTATGCAAGCGCGCGCGCCACGATCTTCTGCAGCCACGCCGGCACCGTCTCCAGCGCCTCCTGCAGCGACGCCGCGAACGCATACTGGTCCGCCGCCGCCGTCAGCGGCTCGCCGCGCTGCT
>DATIPJ010000032.1:0-5874 GCA_035472155.1 Kofleriaceae bacterium | reverse complement strand
GGGCCGCGATCGCGGTGGCCAACCTGCTTGTCGATCTCGTCCAGCTGTGGCTCGATCCGAGGCTTCGTGAGCGCTAGCGAGCCCAGCTCGGCGCATGCCCGCGCCCGCCACTTCGTCATCCTGCTCGGCTGGGTCAGCCTGTTCGCCGACCTGTGCTACGAGGGCATGCGCGGCGCCCTCGGCGGCTACCTGGCGCTGCTGGGCGCCAGCGCCACGGCGGTCGGCGCGGTGGCCGGCACCGGCGACGCGATCGGCTACGGCCTGCGCTACGTCAGCGGCGCGCTCGCCGATCGGACCCAGCGCTACTGGGCGCTCACGATCGCGGGCTACGCGACGAACCTGGTCGCGGTCCCGCTGCTCGCGCTCGCCGGCAGCTGGCCGATGGTCGCCGCGCTGGTCGGGCTCGAGCGCCTCGGCAAGGCTGTCCGCTCGCCGGCGAAGTCGACCCTCACGTCGTTCGCGGCCTCCGACCTCGGGGCCGGCAAGGCATTCGCGATCAATGAAGCGATGGACCAGGCCGGTGGTCTGGCCGGCCCGCTGGTGGTCGCCGGCATCCTGGCGTGGCGCGGCGAGACCATCTCCGGCTATGCGTGGGCGTTCTGCGTTCTCGCGATCCCCGCCGCGATCACCCTCGGGGTCCTGTTCCGCGCCCGCCGGCTCTACCCCGACCCGCGCGCGCTGGAGAGCGGCGCTGCCACCGATCGCGGCGCCCTCGGTCCGCGCTACCGGCTCTACCTGGTCGGCATCGCGCTCGTCGCCATCGGCCTGGCGGACTGGCCACTTCTCGCCTACCACCTCGAGAAGGCCCACGTGCTGTCTGGCCAGTGGTTGCCGGTGGCCTACTCTGCGGCGATGGCGGTCGATGGCGTCGCCGCGTTCGCCGCCGGTCACCTGTTCGACCGCAACCGTGCGCGCGGCGGCACAGGGGCCGGGGTGGTCGCCGCATTCGTGCTCGGCGGATCGGTGTACGCGCCGCTCGTGCTGTCGTCGTCGGGCGATGCGCCCTACCTGGCGATCGCCGGCATCGCGCTGTGGGCAACCACGCGCGCGGCGACCGAGTCGATCGGCAAGGCGCTCATCGCTGCGATCGTGCCGCGCGGCGAACGTGGTCGCGCCTACGGCCTCTACTATTTGGTGTGGGGCATTGCGTGGTGGGCCGGCAGCCTCGTGCTCGGCGCGCTCTACGATCGCGGCCCGCGGCTCGCGTCGATGCTCGCGGCAGTGGCGCTGGTCGCCGGCTCGGCGGTCGTTGCGCTCGCCGCACGCGCGCGAACAGATCGCGCCTGACGCGCGAGCGATGGCCCAGCGGATGCAGTTTGTGAGGTGAGTGCTCGGGCAACGCGGTCGGATCCCAGACTTCTCCTCAGGATGGACGAAATCGTCCAGGGTCGGGGAGAGCGCGGTGAGCACAGCCGCCCAGTGCGCGCCGCACGGCCTCGCTTCGATCGATGTACGCCTTTCAAGGACTCCCTAATGCAGATCAGCACGACGTTCCGTGACATGCCTCCCAGCCCTTCGCTGCAGGCCGCCGCCGAGCGCTGGGTCGCTCGCCTCGAACAGGTCTCCGACCGCATCGTGGCGTGCCACATCGCGATCGAGAAGCCGCACCGGCACCACCAGCACGGATCGCCCTTTCAGGTCACCATCAAGCTGTTCGTGCCCGGCACGAGCATCGCGGTGTCGAACCAGGTCAACGAGGACGCCTACGTCGCCCTCGCCGACGCGTTCCGCGCGGCCCGCCGTCAGCTCCTCGACCACGCCGGGGTGCAGCGCGGGTTCGTGAAGGCCCCCGGCGGCGGTCGCTACGCCGGCTTTGTCGCCAACAAGCACTAGCTGCACCGCGCGGTCGCAGGGGGGCGACCACGACGATGGAGCCGATCAGGGGTGATCGGCAATCGGGCTTCGCGGCGGGCGCCGATGTGCGATTGTGATTCGCTTGCGATCGCAGGTGTGTCGACTGGCAATCTCGAATGCGGCCGCGACTCGCCCTCTCGCGCGATCGATTCGCCCTCTCGCGCGATCGATTCGCCAACATGCCCCATGCGCGCGTGCGGCCCGTGATCGGCGGGACATCGCCCCGTAGCGGGACGGCGTCGCGAGTGCCGGCGCAGAGATCGCTGCAACTGCAGCCGGTGAGCTGCCCCCAACGCCGCATTTTGCGGCACGGTGCCTATGCGCGCGTCATGGCCACTACAATGACCGTCAAGTTAAGCAAAACTAAATACTTGGCCCGTTGGACATGTTATGCACAACACGCCTCCAGATGCTAAGAGGCCCCTCGAAAAACTGTGGGCCGATGGAACGTGTTGATCCGTCTGGGAACGCTGTGGAGCGCGCGCATGCAGCTCCTGCAGAGCGCCGCGATCGATGCTGGAACTGGTCAGCAGCCGCCAGCGACCGACGAGCACAGCGAATGCGCATCGGGCTTGACTTCAAATCGGGTGAAAAGGCGACAATAGGGAATGCTCGGCCGTCTGGAACGCAACGGGTTCTCTGCCTCACTCGTCATCGCGCTCGCCGCGGTGACGGCGTGCATGGACAAGAGCGACGCCGACTACCGGGACGACGTCGCGGCTTCGATCCACGATTCGATCGTCGATGACCTCGACGCGATGATCGTCGCGAGCCTCAACCTGCAGGCCTCGGCACCGACGCGCGCGTGGAGCGCGACCAAGGACGCCGACGCGATCCGCGACATGCAGGACGCATGGAAGCGGATGCGCCGCTCGTGGGAGCACATCGAGGGCGCGATCAATGCGCTGTTCCCCGGTATCGACGAGGAGCTCGACGCCCGCTACGAGGAGATGCTCGGCGAACGCGGCGATCAGAACCTGTTCGATGCGACCGGTGTGGTCGGCATGCACGCGATCGAGCGCATTCTCTACGCGCAGACCATCAAGCCCGAGGTCATCGCGTTCGAGAGCGCGCTCGATGGCTACAAGGAGGCCGCATTCCCCGCGACTGACGACGAGGCGATCTCGTTCAAGACCGTGCTGGTGCAGCGGCTGATCAAGAATGCGACCGATCTGCGCAAGGCCTGGCAGCCCAAGGCGATCGATATCGGAAGTGCCTATGTGGGCCTGGTCGGCCTCATGAACGAGCAAAAAGAAAAGGTCAATCTTGCGGCGACCGGAGAGGAAGAGTCGCGCTACGCGAACATCACGATGTTCGATCTGCGCTGCAACCTCGAAGGCACGACCAAGGCGTATGGCCTGTTCCGCGAGTGGATCCACTCCAAGGCCACCGGACAGAGCTCCGATTCGTCGCTGCGCGACAAGTTCCTCGAGCTCGAGGCGCTGTACATGAGGACCACCAGCGACGCGATCCCCACCGCGCCGATGGACTGGAAGCGCGAGGAGCCCACCGACGCCAACCTGGCCACGCCGTTCGGCACGCTGTGGAAGCACGTGCACGAGTCGGTGGACCCGCACCGCGGCGGTTCGGTGGTGTACGAGATGAACCAGATCGCGACGCTGCTCGGCCTGCCCGCCTTCCACGGCGAATAGCCCGACGCGCGCGCTCGCGACGCGTGAGTGCATCGCCGTGGTGCGTGCATCGCTGTCATGCGTGCATCGCGTCGAAGCGTTCAAGGTGAACGCGCACTGAAGCGTGCACGTACGCCGTGAGGGCAGCGGAAATCGCGTGGCGGAATGCCGCGATGCGTCCCTTGTGCACGGTTCGTACTTGACTTGAAATTGAAAATGCATTTCAGTATCGAAAGTGTTCCGGTCCCCCTTCGCTCCGCTGCTGCTGCTCGCCCTCGTCGGGTGCAGCGATTCCGGCTCGCCGCCGGCGCCGGATGGTCCGAGCAGCACGCTGGTGAACGCTTCCGACGTTCCGCTCGACGGGCTGTCGAAGGAAGACGTCGCGAAGTTCAACGACGGCGACGCGCTGTTCGGACTGCCGTTCCGCCCCGCTGACGGGCTGGGGCCGCTCTTCATCCGCACCGCGTGCGCGTCGTGCCACGCCGAGGGCTCGCGCGGGCCGGGCCTGGTCCAGAAGATGGTCGTCGTCGAGCCCGACGGCGTCACGCCGGCCACCGACCAGAGCGCGCTCGCGTTCGGCCACACCGTGCGCCAGGGTATGGCCGCCGGCGCGACGACGCCGATCGCTCCGCCGCAGGCGGGCAACGTCAAGGTCACCGTCCGGCTCGGGCCGCCCGTGCTCGGGCGCGGCTACATCGAGGCGGTCGACGAATCGGAGCTCGTGCGCCTCGAGGCCGCGCAGGCCGCGCGGAGCGATGCCATCCACGGCCAGATCGGCCACACGCCGTACGCCTCGGTGCCCAACCCCGACACCTCGTTCTCGCACTACCAGCAGGGCCAGACCGGCATCATCGGCCGCTTCGGCGTGAAGGCTCGCGTTGCCGTGATCGACGACTTCACCGCCGACGCGTTCCAGGGCGACATGGGCATGACCACGCCGATGCGCCCGACCGAGCTCGCGAACCCCGACGGGCTCGCCGACGACCGGCGCGCCGGCGTCGACCTCACCCAGGACCACATCGACCGCATCTCGTTCTACCTGCGGCGGATCGCGATCCCGCTCCGCGTCGGGCTCTCCGAGAACGGCGCCGCGCTGTTCGAGCAAGCGGCCTGCGCGGTGTGCCACGTGCCTTCGCTGCGCACCCGCGCGAGCTATCCGATCGCGCAGCTCGCCGGGATCGATGCGCCGATCTACAGCGACCTCCTGCTGCACGACATGGGCGCGCCGCTCGCCGACGGCATGACCGACGGCGGCGCGACTGCGACCGCGTGGCGGACCGCGCCGCTGATCGGCCTGCGCTTCCAGTCGAGCTACCTGCACGATGGGCGCGCGCAGTCAGTCGCCGACGCCGTGCTCGCCCACGACGGCGAGGCCCGCGAGGCCGCGCGCGCGTTCAGCGCGCTATCGGAGGCCGACCAGCGCACCTTGATCGAGTTCGTTGAAGCCCTGTGAGGATCCCATGAAGCATTATGTATCCGTGTTCGCACTGGTGTCGTTCGCTGCCTGTGGTGACAGCGACAGGCAGACCGACGCCGATTTTCAGTCCGATGTCGTCGTGTCGATGCACGACTCGATCGCCGTCGATCTCAACGACATGGTGACCGCCGCACAACAGCTGCAGGCCGCCGCGCCGACCCGCGCGTGGAGCACGACCGCCGACGCCACCGCGATCGCCGACATGCGCACGGCGTGGAAGCGCACGCGCGTCGCCTACGAGCACGTCGAGGGCGCGACCGCGCCGATCTTCGGCGACCTCGATGTCACGCTCGACGCGCGCTACGACGACTATCTGAACAAGTTGATCCCCGACGGCGACACCAACCTGTTCGATGACAAGGGTGTCACCGGCATGCACGGCATCGAGCGCATCCTGTACGCGCTCGACATCCGCACCGAGGTCATCGACTTCGAGGCCGGCCTCCCCGGCTACCAGCCGGCGAAGTATCCGAGCACCACCGAGGAGGCGATGTCGTTCAAGAACGTGCTGTGCCAGAAGCTGATCACCGACGCAACGTCGCTGCGCGATCAGTGGAAACCGGCCGCGATCGACATCGGTGCGGCGTACCAGGGCCTGGTCGGCCTGATGAACGAGCAGAAGGAGAAGGTCAACCTCGCGGCCACCGGCGAGGAGGAATCGCGCTACGCGAACCTGACGCTGTTCGACCTGCGCAACAACCTCGAGGGCACGCTCAAGGCCTACGACCTGTTCCGCGACTGGATCAAGTCCAAGCCCGACGGCCCCGCGCCCGACTCGACGATCCAGCAGAAGCTGGCCGCGCTCAAGACGCTGTACAACGGGACCACCAGCGAGTCACTGCCGGCGGTGCCCGACGACTGGAGCGCGGACGCGCCGACCCCGGCGAACCTGGCGACGCCGTTCGGCGTGAT
>DATIPJ010000031.1:0-5943 GCA_035472155.1 Kofleriaceae bacterium | reverse complement strand
GGTCGAGATCGCGTGCCGGCTGTGGTACCCGGCATCGACGCTGATCCTGGTCCGCGCCGACGATCTCGAGCTCCAAGGCGTGGCGGTGATGCGGCCGCCCCAGCACTCTCCCCGGGAGCCGCAGCCCGGGAACCCGATCGCGGAGCGCATCGAACGCGAGGTGGCGGCCCAGCTCGCCCGGCTCACGCGGCTCCATCATCCGCCGCTGCCGGCGCTGTACATCGTGGACGGCCCCCGCCGTCACCGCGTCACGCACGACTCGTTCGTGATCGGCCGCGGTAGCAAGACCGCGGACCTGGTGATCAAGGACGGCATGATCTCGCGCAAGCACGCCGCAGTGATCTACCGCGACGGCAAGTACTACGTGAAGGATCTCGGCTCGCGGCACGGGGTTCGCTTTCGCGGAATGCAAATCGACAACAAGCGGATCGACGAGGGCGATGTGTTCGAGATCGGCGACCACGAGCTGCGGTTCACCTACCGCGAGGAAGGCTGAGGCAAGCCCTCCTCGGGCGCACAGTCGACGTCAACGCGAAGCTCGACGGCGCAAGGGTGGTCCCGCAACGAGCGCCGGGGACATCGTTGTCGACGTACAGTCGACGTCCACGCGAAGCGCGGCGGCGCAGGCTGGGTCACATCCCGAGATAGATTGCACGGCCGGGTAGATCAAGCGCCGGCGGGTCGTGGAGATGGCGCCGCCTTCCATTCACGATACGGCCGTCAACGGACGAGGGATGGACCCAGCCCTGCGACCGCGCGCGAAGCGTGTCCGCGTTCGCGCCGACGTTCGTTCCTGGGACGGGGCGGACGGGCCTGGGACGGGGCGGACGGGCCGGGGACGCGGCGGGTGTGCGGGCTGTCGCCACTGCAGACCCGGTACTGTCCCTTCGCGGCCGCCGCCGGGGACGGTATGACCTGGACATGTCACGGGCACCGTACGTAGGCATCCATGTCGCCTCGGGCGAGCGGCGGGCGACGGCGGCGGACATCGTCGCGAGCGTGCAGCGCGAGATCGCCGGCGGCGGCTTGCCGGCGGGGAGTCGGTTGCCGCCGGTGCGCGCGCTCGAGAAGCAGCTCGGGCTGTCGAAGAACACCGCGCAGGCGGCGTACGACGAGCTGGTGGCGCGCGGGCTGGTCGAGGCGCGCGAGCGCGAGGGCGTGTTCGTGCTGGCGGCCAGCCGGGTCGCTGCGCCGCCGCCGATCGCGGCACCGCCGCTGCCCGTGTTCGTGCCGGCACCGCTGACGCGGCAGGACTTTCCGGCCCGCGGGGTGACCGCGCTGTCGACGGTGTTCATCGATCCGGAGCTGCTGCCGACCGAGCGGCTCGCCGAGTGCGCGCGCTCCGTGCTGCGCGAGCGCATGCCGGCGCAGTACGACGCCCAGGGCTACCGGCCGCTGCGCGAGGCCATCGCCAGCCGGCTGGTCGCGCGCGGGCTCGAGGTCTCGGCCGACGAGGTCATCATCACCACCGGCTCGCAGCAGTCGCTCGACATCGTGGCGCGCTCGCTGACGACCCAGCGGATCGCCGTCGAGTCGCCGGTATACGGCTACGCGAAGCTGTTGTTCCAGAGCCTGGGCCACGAGCTGGTCGGGTTGCACCTCGATCCGTTCCGCGGCATCGACCTGGCGCAGTGGGAGCGCGCGTTTGCCCAGAAGCCGGCGCTGGCGTACCTGATCTCGAGCTTCCAGAACCCGACCGGCTACTCGTATACCAGCGCCGAGATGCGCGGCGTGCTCGAGCTCGCCGAGCGCCATGGCGTGGCGATCCTCGAGGACGACTGGGGCAGCGACATGCTGTCGGACGGCGAGTACCGGCCGATGCTGCGCATGCTGGGCGGCAAGCGCGTGCTGTACGTCAACTCGTTCACCAAGAAGCTGTTGCCGTCGCTGCGCGTCGGCTTCGTGGCGGCGGCGGCCGAGCTGGTGCCGACGCTGGTCGCGATGAAGCGGCTCTCGACGCTGGGCAATGCGTGGCTGACCGAAGCCGTGGTTGCCGAGTTCCTCGAGCGCGGCTACTACGATACGCACCTGCAGGCGCTGCAGCGCGCGCTCGATATCCGGTATGCCGCGTGCCTGGCCGCGCTCGACGAGCTGATGCCCGACGGCGTGCGCTGGACGCGTCCGGGCGGCGGACCGACGCTGTGGCTCGAGCTGCCGCGCTCGATCGAGTACCCGGCGCTCGAGGCCCACCTCGCGCGGCGCGGCGTGCACGTGTCCAATGCGTCGGCGGCCTACATCGGCGAGCCCCACCTGCACGGCTTCCGGATCGCGTACGCGTACCTGCCCGAGGACCAGATGCGCTCGGCGTTGACCATCCTCGGCGACTCGATCCGCGCGCTGGCCCCATCGAAACCGTAGCAGCGACCTCGGTCGCTTGTGGATCGCCTCGGGGCGCGGCAAAAAGGAAGGGTGAGAGCCGCGCTAGCCCTGTCCGCCGCCATGGCGGCTGCCTGCGGCTCACCGCGGCCGCTCAATCCCGATTTCTTCGGCCCCACGATCGAGCCGCCGGCCGGCCTGGCCAAGATCCAGCCCGGCATCAGCGTCGCCGAGGCCAGGCGGCGGCTGCCCGGGCTCAAGGAGGATCATCGCGGCGTGCGCGATCAGCTGGTCCTGGACTCCGGCAGCTCCGACGTCACGTTCGAGGTGCGCATCGACTCGGGTACCGTCGCGAGCATCTTCGCGATCGTCCAGGGCCACGGCGCGCGAGAGATGCTGACGCGCACCTGGGGCCAGCCGCAGATCACGCGCGACTCGCTCGGCCAGCCCGAGACCACGTGGGCCAGCGAGAGCACGGGCTGGAAGGTCAAGCTCGATTGCCTCGAGCGGAACTGCTTCATCGAGTACGTGCCCTACCACGTGCTGACCGCCGAGTTCTTCGGAGCGCACGTGGTGCCGCCCGGCGAGCTCGCCAACCTGCGCATCGGCATGAAGGTCGCCGACGCGCGCAAGATCGCCCCCGGCCCGGTCGACGTCCGCGCCGGCATCGCGACCGGCGTCGACGGCGTGCGCGAGTTCGTCGCGATCGACGACAAGACCGGTACCGTGCGCTCGATCTATCTCAACCTGCCGCAGCACGCCGAGGACCTGATCGCCGAGGCATGGAGCGAGGGCTGGCGAGCGACCGAGCCGGTCGGCAAGACGGTCCTGGTCTGGCCCGACCCGACGACCGGCTGGCGCGCGACCCTGCGCGACGCCCTCGGCTACAGCCACGACCTGGCCTACGACAACTTCTTGCCCGCCGCCCAGCTGTTTGGCGACCAGCCCGACCAGCTCGAAGCGCTGCCCGACCCGGTCCTCGGCAAGCCGGTCGAGGAGGTCAAGAAGGCCTACAAGGACGCGATCAGCGTCGTGGGCCACGACCTCGTGGTCACGCTCCTGCCGACGGAGTGGGAGCGCGCGGCCACGCGGATCACCCTCGCGACGTCGGGCGGCGTGGTCCGGCGCATCGTGTTCTCGCTGCCCTGGCGCCCGCACCCCGATGCGCGCGACACGCTGCTCGACCTGTTCAAGCGCAAGTGGGGCGAGCCGCGCACGCGCGAGGAAGACGGCAAGCCATTGCTGATCTTCCGCGACGAGGATCCGCGGGTCGAGATCGTCGACGATACCGAGCACGGCGCCTGGAAGGTCGAGATTCGATAGAGGATGAGTACAGAGCACCGCGCGTGAAGGCAGGACAGAGCGGTTCCTCGGTGAGCCGGGGTGGCCGCGGGCTTGTGTTTGCCCTCGACGTGCCACAATCGGCGCATGATTCCGTGCCAGCGGCATCTGTTCGAGATGCCCGACGATGTTGCGTACTTCAACTGCGCGTACATGGGGCCGATGCTCAAGGCTGTGCGCGCGGCGGCCGGCGGGGCGCTCGAGCGGACGTCGCGGCCATGGCAGATCGTGGCCGACGACTTCTTCTCGCCCGCCGAGCGCGCGCGGTCGCTGTTCGCGCAGCTCGTGCATGGCCGCACCGAGGACATCGCGATCATCCCCGCGGCGTCGTACGGGATCTCGACCGCGGCGAACAACCTGCGCCTGGGCAAGGGCCAGGTCATCCTGATGCTCGACGAGGAGTTTCCGTCGAATGTCTATCCGTGGCACGCGCTGGCGCGGCGCGACGGCGGCGAGTGCGTGATCGTGCGCCGGCCGGCCGATGGCGACTGGACACAGGCGGTCCTGGCGGCGATCGACGACCGGACCGCGATCGCGGCGCTGCCGAACTGCCACTGGACCGACGGCGGGCTGGTGGACCTCGTGCGCGTGAGTGCGGCGCTCCAGCGGGTCGGCGCGCGGCTGGTGCTCGATGCGACGCAGTCGCTCGGCGCGATGCCGCTCGATGTTGCGCGCATCAAGGCCGACTTCGTCTCGTGCGCCGCGTACAAGTGGCTGCTCGGGCCGTACAGCATTGGCTTTCTGTATGCCGCCGAGGCGCACCACGGCGGCGAGCCGCTCGACTACAACTGGATCACGCGCGATCAGTCGGAGAACTTCAACGGCCTGGTCGACTATCGCGATCGCTACCAGCCTGGCGCGCGCCGGTTCGACATGGGCGAGCGCGCGAGCTTCATGCTGCTGCCGATGGCGACCGCCGGGCTCGAGCAGCTGCTCGCGTGGACGCCCGAGGCCACCGCGGCGACGCTGGGCGAGATCACCGGCCGGATCGCGCGCGAGGCCAGCGCGCTCGGGCTCATCGCACCGCCCGCGCACCTGCGCGCGCCGCATCTGATCGGCCTGCGCTTTGCGGGCGGCGCACCCACCGGGCTGCTCGACCAGCTGCGCGCACGCAAGGTGTTCGCGAGCCTGCGCGGCGGCACGCTGCGCATCGCGCCGCACCTGTTCACGACGGACGCCGACGTCGACCGCCTGCTCGACGCGCTCCGCCACGCGCTGTCGGGCCGATAGCCAGCGATCGACGCTAGATCGAGCCGCGGTCGATCGACGCGCGCGCTTGCTCGGACAGCATGCGCACGCCGAAGATCAAATTTGCGAAGCGCTCGTCCTTGGTGATGCCCTTGCGCCAGCGATAGTAGATCTGCTGCAGCACGACTGCGGTCTTGAGCAGTCCGAATGCGTAATAGAACACCAGGTTGTCGGCGTAGCGGCCCGAGCGCTCGAAGTAGCGACCGGCGAAGTCCTTGCGCGTCATCATCCCGGGCCGCGAGGTCGGCCCGAACGGCAGCTGATGGAACATGACCGGATCCTTGGCCTCGGCCCAGTACGACAGCGACGTGCCGAGGTCCATCAGCGGATCGCCGACGGTGGCCATCTCCCAGTCGAGCACGCCGGTGATCCGCTCGAGGCTCGCGTCGTAGATGACATTGTCGAACTTGAAGTCGTTGTGGATCAGCGCCGGCGGGCCCTCGGCGGGCAGATGCGCGGCGAGCCACGCATTGCCCTCGGTGATCGCCGGGATGTCGTCGGTCTGCGAGTCGGTGTAGCGCTTGGTCCAGCCGGTGACCTGGCGCTCGATGTAGCCGACCGGCTTGCCGAAGTCGGCGAGGCCGGCGGCGCTGTAGTCGACCGCGTGGAGCTCGACCAGCGCGTCGACCAGCAGCTCGCACACGCGACGCACGCGAGCCAGGTCGCTGGTCAGCGACTCGGGCAGCTCCTTGCGCAGCACCACGCCGCGGCGGCGCTCCATCAAGTAGAACGGCGCGCCCAGCACGTCGCCCGTGGCCTCGTAGGCGAACGGTTTGGGCGCACAGCCGTACACGCCCGACAGCTTGCTCAGCACGGTGAACTCGCGCCCCATGTCGTGCGCGCTCTTGACCTTGCTGCCGAACGGCGGCCGACGCATCACCATCTCGCGCTCGCCGTGGCGCACCAGGTACGTCAGGTTCGAATGGCCGCCCGGGAACTGCGTGATGCTCGTGGGCGCCGGCCCGAACTGGGCGTCGAGGTACGCGCCGAGCTTGGCGACATCGACCTCCTCGCCGGCGCGGATCGGCTTGGGTGCGT
>DATIPJ010000030.1:0-4306 GCA_035472155.1 Kofleriaceae bacterium | reverse complement strand
GGGAAGTTCCACGGCGTGAACGCGGCGACCGGGCCGACCGGCTCCTTGAGCACGCGCTGGTCCATGGCGAGGTTGCGCGACGGCACGATGCGGCCGTATACGCGGCGGCCCTCGTCGGCGAACCACTCGATGATCTCGGCCGCCGCGAGCACCTCGGCGCGCGCCTCGGCGAGCGGCTTGCCCTGCTCCATCGTGAGCAGGCGCGCGATCGCATCGGCGCGCTCGCGGACCAGCCGCGCGGCCGTCCGCATCGTCTGCGCGCGCTCGGGGGCCGGCACCCAGCGCCATGCCTCGAAGCCGCGGCGCGCGGCGTCGAGCGCCTGATCGAGGTCCGCGGTGGAGGCGTGGGCGACGCGCCCGATGCGCTCGCCGGTCGCCGGGTTCAGCACGTCGAGTGTCTTGCCGCCCGCGGCGTCGCGCCACTGGTTGTCGATGAGCAGGCGGGTGTCGGGATACGTGGTCTCGGCCATGGCGCTATCATGCACCAACGCGCGCGGAACACATCGGCTGCGCGCGGGCGCGCACCGGCGAGCGCGCGCCCAGGCTCACGCGAGCGTGATCGTCAGCGCCGTGCCGTCGGAGCGGATCTGGAACGTGCGCAGCGCCCGCGGCGCGGGGCCGCCGATCACCGAGCCGTCGACCTCGTACGTCGAGCCGTGACACGGGCAGTCCACGCTCAGATTCAACGCGTTGTACTGGACCGTGCAGCGCATGTGCGTGCAGATCGCGTCGAGCGCGGCGAAGCGATTGTCCTCGACGTGCGCGATGACGATCGGGTTCGCGTAGCCGTTGGTCATGCCGACGATCGATCCGCCCACGGTCCTGAGCTCCGGGAAGTCGTCGAGCGGGATCACGATCGTCTGGTTGACGACGGCGGGGAGGTCGACGATCGGGACCTCGGGCAGCTTGTCGGCGCAACCGCCGCACAGCACGGGAAGGACCACGAGCGCAGTGCTGCCGAGGAATCGTCGTCGAGAGATTCTGTATCGATGCTGGGGGTCCATGGGGTCATCGATATTGATGCAAATTTCTACTAGGCCCGCGTCTTTTCGCGCGACCTGCCGATCGGTAGGGCGCTGATGCCCCTTCAGATCGCCAATACGCTAAGGATTCCTCTCATTTGGTACCGATGTGATTGAAAGCACTCCAAATAACTGTAGCCTCATCAGTTTACTGAGCTTGACACCCATGCGGTAAATTTTTAGGATAATCACCAATGTACCCCAGCACACGGATTTTTTCATGAGCAGTCGCGCATTCATTCGCTCAGCATTTCTCGTAGCCGGCCTCACTGGCTGCGCAGACAACCTGGCTCCGGCGGAAACGCCAGATTCGCCTTCCGTTCCTGGAGACCGAGCCACGGTCACCGGTCACACGGTGGATGGCGCCGGCGCTCCGCTCGCGGGTGTGACGGTCACCGTCCGCGCCAGCGGCGAGCGCGCGACCTCGGACAGCGCAGGTGCGTTCAGCCTCGATGTTCCGGCGAACACCACGCTGACGATCGAGGCGACGTCGTCGGCGATGGCGACCACGCTGCTCTCGCAATTCATGATCTCGACCGGCGCGACCACGTCGTTCGTGATTCCGCTGCTGACGCGCGACCGGATCAAGGGCCTGACCTCGCTGGGCACGATCACGTCGGGCGGCGCGGTGGCGATCGTCCTCAAGTCGGTCTCGGGCGCCGAGCGCAGCGCGACCGGCGCCACGGTGGAGATGACGCCGAGCAACCTCGGCCGGATTCTCTACATCCCCGACCAGCCCGGTATGGCGGATCCCGATCCGTCGCTGACGTCGATCACGCGCTCGAACGACCCGGTCGCGTGGGCGGTCGGCGTTCAGCCGCACGTCTCGGTCATGACGTTCAGCCTGCGCGGTGCGACGCAGGTCGCGGCGCCGTACGCGATGGACGATGTCATCTACCCGGGCACGTTCACGGTCGATGCCGGTGCGCTCACGCTCGTCACGCTGTTCACCCCCTGAAACCGCTAGAGGATCCCCCGTTCACTATCTGGAGGAGTCGGAGACGATGTTGAAGTTGCAGTTGCAGTTCAGTCTCACGATCGCAATGGTCGCATTCATCGCTGCGTGCGATGACGCCCGTCCCGCCGATAACGAGCTTGCCTCGTCGATCGCGAAGGGTCTCGCCGCGGCCTGCCCGCAGGGCCATGACCCTGCGGACGAGGCCGCGCGCAACGACTGCGCCGGCAAGCTCACCGAGCTTGCGGTGCTGCGCGATGCGATGCGCGAGCCGTTCATCTGGGGCGGCCAGCAGGCCGGCGCGGGTTACCGCCTCGACAAGAGCACCAACAAGTTCAACGCGCGCGTGTGGCGCCGGATGTACCTGTCGACGTTCATGTTCGGCAAGGACTACACGACCGAGCAGATCGCGGACTACACGGTGCTCCACGTGCCGATCACGTTCCGCGGCGACATGCCGATCGGCGCGTACCCGTATCCGTTCTGGCACAGCAACAGCAAGTGGGACGCGTACAACTACTCGACGACGATCCACTTCATCATCCAGGACGGCGAGGTGATCGGCGCGCTGCGCAGCACGGATCAGGACACCACACGGCCCAAGACCGTGCACATGTGGGACGGCCTGTGGCGCTGGGAGCAGGGCGGCGTGCAGATGCCCTACGTCGCGCTCTATGACTATTTGCTGTCGAAGGACAATCCGTTTGCGTCACGCCTCGACGACAGCTACCGCGCGCTCGAGGCGCGGATGCGGCAGAACAACTGCCAGGCGTGCCACGCGCCCGACAATCAGGGGCAGTCGGCGCAGCTCGAGTTCTTCGTGTATCCCAATCAGGCGCTGGCGGGCCGCCACGACATCGTCTCGCAGCTGGTGAAGAACGAGATGCCGCCCAAGGACAACACGCTCGGCCTCACCGCCGGCATCGCCGACAACGGCGAGCGCGATGCGCTGCTCGGGCTCGCCCGCGACTTCGAGGCCGCCGGAGACAAGGCGCTCGAGTGGGAAGGCGACAACAAGGTCCAGTTCGTCTATCCCGATCCGCAGATGCAGTGACCTGACGCGGCCAGCGGCGTTGCTGGGGAGTGCGACGCTGACCGGAGCGACTGCGAAGCGATCAGGGGGATGGGGCGAACGGATTCGGTTCGAGCGGGACGGGGTTTGCCGTATCCTTGCCGAGCTCGGCGGGCGGCGGTTCGCCCGTGAGCGAGCGCAGGAACGCGACGATGTCGGCCTGCTCCTCGTCGGTGAGCAGCAGCGGCACCATCGCAGGGTTCTTGGCGCCGGCGAAGTCGGCGGTACCGCCGCCCCAGTTGTAGAACTGGACGACGTCCTCGAGCGTGGTCAGGCTGCCGGTGTGCATGTACGGGCCGGTGGCTTCGATCTGGCGCAGCATGCCGGTGCGGAACAGGCCCTTGAGATCGTCGGTGACCTCGAGGCCGGCGAGCTTGGCCATCCCCGTGGTCTGATCGTCGCTGTACTTGGTGGCGCCATTGAAGGCGTTGGTCAGCGTGCGCGCGAGGTCGTCGAACCGGCCGTTGTCGGTCCTGGGCAGGTTGATGCCTTCCTGCGGAACGCCGGTGTTGTGGAACTTCTGGTCGGAGAACGTCGGGCCCGAGTGGCAATCGACGCACGCTGCCTTGCCGATGAACAGCCGCAGGCCGCGCTTGGCCGCGGAGGACAGCGCGCTGTAGTCGCCGCCGATGTAGCGATCGAGCGGCGCGTTGCGGCTGACCAGCTTGCGCTCGTACGCCTCGATCGCCTTGCCGATGTTGGCCATGATCGTGTTGATGATGTCGCGGTCGCCCGCGGTCATCTGCTCCCAGGGTCCGTCGGCCGCGGCCGCGTTGGCTTTCGGCCTGCCCTGCTTCGGGAAGCGCGCGGCGTCGGGGGCCGCCGGGTCGAGCGCCGCGTCGAGCGCGACCGGGAAGATCGCGTCGTAGTCGGCGCGATACTTCTGGTAGAGCATGTGGGCATACTGCAGCCGGTTGCCGCCGAAGTTGACCGCGCTCTCGCAGCCGTTGGCGCCCTGGTACCACAGCGAGTCTTCCTTGCCGCCCCAGCTCATCCACTGATAGAACGCCACGTTGACCAGGGTCGGCGCGTTGCGCGTGGTCCACGTGACGCCCAGCGACGTGCCGTTGGGATGCGAGCGCGTGTCGGTGTAGTAGTTGGTGACGTCGTGGCAGCTCGCGCACGCGATCTTCAGGGAGTCTCCGGTGGCGCCAAGCGCCGGGTCGGCGACGGTGAGCTTGTTCGAGTAGCTCTTCTCGAAGAACAGGCGCTGGCCGAAGATCGCCGCGGCCTGATCGTCGGCATAACGGTTCGTCG
>DATIPJ010000029.1:0-10947 GCA_035472155.1 Kofleriaceae bacterium | reverse complement strand
ACCAAGTCGGGACGCACCACCGCGGCGGGCTTGTCGCACGGCCCGTACACCACGCCCACGGGCTCGCCGCAGAAGGGCGACCTGGTGTTCTACTCGTCGGGCGGCATCAGCCACGTGACGATCGCGCTCGGCCATGGCTCGCAGGTGATCGGCGCCTCGGGCGGTGGCTCGCATACGCACGGCCAAGATCCGAATGCGCGCGTGAAGATCACCGACTGGAACCACGACAGCCGGCACAAAACGTTCGGCTCGATCCGCGGGCTGATCAAGAACAAGAAGTAGCGATCGAGGGCCATGATGCCGACGCTCGCCGCCGCTGGCGCCGAGGAAGAAGCGCGAGAGCAGCCGTCGCGCGAAGAGGCGCACCTCTACCTGACGCTGCAGCGGTTCTCGTTCTGCCTCGAGCGGCACGCCGCGCGCCGCGCCGAGGAGCCGCCCGCCGACGGCGAGGACCTTGTCGCGCGCGTCGGCCTCGAGATCGAGGCGCTCGACGACTACATCGCCGAGCATTACGCCGATGAGGGTCTGCCGATCGCGCGCCTGTGCCGGCAGCTCGGGCTCGACGACGTGGCGCAGCGGCTGCTGATCGCCGCAGCCGCGCCCGCGCTCGATCTCAGCTTGGCGCACCGGCTCGAGGCGATCACCGGGCGCGTGCAGCCGGATGCAGGGCTGCTCGTCGCCGCGACGGCAGCGGACCTGTTCGAGGAGCGATCGGCGCTCGCCGCACTACGCGCCACCGCGCCGCTCGTGCGCTGTGGGCTGGTGCGCTTCGGCACGAGCCCCGACTGGACGCCGGAGACGCCGCTGCTGTTCCGCCCCGTGGTGGTCCCCGAGCGCATCCTCGACTGGCTGCGCGGCGGCGTGGCCTTCGAGCCCGATCGCTTCGAGCGCGCCGCGGTGCTGTGGAGCGCAGCGGTGCCGGATGCGCTTGCGCCGCTGAGCTCCGGCGATCCGGTGACCCGCGCGCTGTTTCGCTTCGACGGCGAGCGCCACCTGCCGCTCGTGGTCTCGGGGCCGGCGGCCGCGGGCAAGGCGGCGGCCGTGCGCGGGGCGGTCGCGGCGCGTGGCCTGCCGGTGCTCGACGTCGATCTCGAGGAGGTCGCGCCGTCGCCGCGCGCGGTCGATCTCCTGCGCGAGCTCGTGCGCGAGGCGATGCTGCAGGAGGCTGTGCTGCTGCTTCGCCGGGCCGATGGTCTGCGCAGCGCGCGGCCCGAGCTTCGCCGTGCGGTCGCCGGCGTGCTCGCCGACGGCCTGCTGTGCACGGCGCTGACGACGCGCGGCGAATGGCGCGACGACGTGCACCGCATCGCCGGCGCGCAGCTCGTGGAGATCGAGCCATAGCCGCGCGCCGATTCGGCGCGCGGGATCCCGCAGCCAGGGAAGTCCGCGAAACACGGCCACTTCTCGATGGCGCCGGACGTGCACTACCGACCGGTATGAAGAAGACGACTCGCCCCAAGCTCTCGCTCCGCACCCAGACCGTTCGCCAGCTCTCCACCGACGCGCTCGGTCAGGTCGGCGGCGGCTTCATCATGAAGGACACGATCATCATCCGCACGGGCGGCATCATCATGCAGGACACCATCATCGTTGCGACGGGCGGCTAGCGAGGCGCAGCCGCTCGCATCGGGAGCGTTTCGGACGAAGGCGCGGGCGTGTCAGCCGCCGATGGCGCGGGCGGTGGCGTCGAGCAGGGGCTGCGCGGTGACGGGCTTTCCGGTGGCTTGTTGCATCCAGAGATCGGGGAGGATGTTGCCGAGTCGGCAGATGCGCTCGAACTCCTTGCCGAAGGTGGCTTTGTCCTTGCCTGCGAGGTGCTCTTCGACCTGGAACGCGATGGCGTGACCGACGACGTAGTTGAAGAGGTAGAGCGGTGAGGTGATCGTGTGGCTGTAGATGCCGAGGAGGGAGGAGCCCTTGCCGCCGAGGAGAGGCGCGTAGTAGCGGTCCCAGGTGTCCTGGGCGATGCGGACGGTGGCCTCGCGCAGCTGGGTAGGCGTGGCGGTCGGGTGGGCGTAGAGCCATTTCCACACGTCGAGCTCGACGAGGGCCGAGCCGGCGATCTCGCGCGTGCCCCAGAACTCGTTGAGGACGCGCAGCCGATCCTGGTCGGCGCCGGGTTTGGGGCGGCCGAGGAGCTCGAGGTCGCGCGCCTGGAAGAGGAAGGCGAGTGCCTCGGTGAAGGCCGTGTTGGGGACGCCTGCGAGGAGGGTGTAGTCGACATCGTAGAGAGAGAAGGTCTGCTCGACGTTGTGGCCCAGCTCGTGGACCGCGATGTTGTAGCCCTTGTAGGTCATGCCGTTGGGCTCGACGCGCGTGCGCAGGTGCGCCTTGTCGCCGCGGCGGCCGGCGCCCATGGCGTGGCCCGCGCCGCGCGAGGGGTCGACGGTGATGAGGCCCGAGAGGTACCTGGCGCGCGCGGCGGAGAAGCCGAGGCCGGTGAGGATGCGCGGGAGATCGCGCGCGAACGCGTCGGCGGTGGGGTAGCGCTTGCGGGTGATGGCGTCGAGCTCGGCCTCGGGGGTCTGCGCGCCGCGGAACTGGTACCAGACGTCGTGGGGCTCGAGCTTGCGGCCCACACGCTGCTCGATCTGCCTGGCGGCGGCCGCGGCGTGGGGCGAATCGAGGATGTCGGTGAGCAGGGTGCGCACGCGCTCCTCGGGGAGCTCGGCTTGCTCGAAGGCGCGCGCCATGAGGGTGGGTGCGGTCGGTACGACGCGGTCGATCGCCTGCTGGGCCTTGAGGTGGTCGATGACGTGGGCGTGACGGAGGTCGGGCTCGCGCGCATCGCTGGGCTGGGTGGCGCGGTCCTTGGGGGCGTTGGGCTCGACGGTGCCGGGCTCGGCGGCAGTGACCTTGTTGGTGAATGGATTCCAGTCGAGATGCGGATTGTCGATCACCGCGGCCGGGATGGTCTGGGTGACGATGCGCTCCATGACCTTGGCGATGGTTTGCTGCTTGGCGAGGCCGTCGGCGTCGGCGTAGTTGGCCTTGAGCTCATCGCGCAGGTTCCAGTGGCTGATGAGGTGCTTGCCCGCGGGGAAGCGGCGCTTGCCGTCCTCGGAGAGGACGTGGTGCATCCAGAGGTAGTAGCCGGCGATGTACTGATCGCCGCTGGCCTCCGCGGCGGTGGCGGCGGCGGCCAGGTCGCCGGGGATGCGGGTGTCGAACAAGCGGGTGAGGCGCAGCTCGGCCCACTGGCGACGGTCGAGGTTGGCGGCGTTGCGGATGCGCTCGGCGAGGGTCGCGGCCGGGAAGTTGAGCAGCACGGCGAAGGCGACCTTGTTGCGGAACAGGTCGTCGACCACGTGCGCGTTGGGATCGTACGCGGCGAGCAGCTGATCGACCGGCGGGACGGGCTTGCCGTCCTCGACCTCGCTCACCCACTTGGCGGCGCGGCCGACCTCGACGTTGTGGCCGCGCACTTGCTCGACCATCGATTGCATGCGGAGGAACATGGCGTCGCGTGCCGCGGGCTCGACGACGAACTGCTCGAGGGCGAATGCGGTGAGGTCACCGTCGCCGGCGCGCCAGAGCTGCGCGACCTGGGACACGCCGCGCTCGATGCGCTCGCGGTGGGCGTCGCCGTACCTGGCGAGCAGCTTCTGCTTGGCGTCGGCGACAGCGGAAGCGGGGGTCGGAGCGAGGTCGTCGTTGGCCGCGGCCGAGGCGGGTGCGGTGGTGGCGGGCGCGGAGGATGGCGCCGCCGAGGCTGGTCGCGGGGCCAGGGCGCGCGGCTCGGGTGCGGACTGACATGCAGCGAGCAAGAGGACAGCAGAGAGGAAACGCGCAGGCATCCCAGGGTCGTACCACCTCGGGCGAGGCGATCACCGTAGACCGGGCGCCGATGTGAGGCGATGGCGGGAACTTTCGCGCGCCGCGACGTTCCACGCGCAGAGGCCCCATGAGATCCGCAATCATTGTCATTGTTCTTGTCACAGCAGCACTCGCCGGCGCCGGCTGCGCCATCGACCCCGCCGGCGACCCGGTCGACGACCCGGCGCAGTCCGACGAGCCGCAGATCGGCGAGGCGCGGCAAGAGCTCGGCAGCTTTGGCATCTGGTCGTGGGGCTGCTCGTCGGCGCCATGCGCGCTCGACCTCGGACTCGTGGCCGGACAGACGTGCTTTCTCGCGGGTGTGTGGGGCAACCTCCAGCCCGCCGGCAGCTACACGCAGGTCCAGGTGCTGCAATCGGGTGGGCACTGGGGGCTTCAGATCGTCCCCAGCGGACACCCGCTGGGCGGCACGGCGGTCTGCGTCCCGGGCAACATGGTGAGTAGCGCGTCGTGGTTCTCCGGACAGCCCGAGGTCTCGCTGGGCTCGGGCGCCACCCGCCGGTGCTTCCTGTCGGGGGTGATCAACACCAGCGGCTTCACCGCATCGAGCGACTTCGTGCAGGTGCGCAAGGTGGGGAGCAGCTGGTTCCTCGGCGGCAACATGACGTCGAGCAAGACGGTGAGAGCGGTCGCGACCTGCGTCGATGTGCCGGGGGCGGCGAACGACTTCGGCCTGGTGGTGTCCGACGGCGGCAGCTTCCTGAACGTGCCGATCCAGGACAACAACCCGTGGGGCTGGGCGTGCGGAATCAAGAAGCTCGGCGGCCACTTCACGACGAACAGCTACAACGACGGCGTGTGGATTGGCTACAACAACGGCATCAGCATGTGGGAGCTGAACGCCGTCAACGGGAAGCAGACGACGACCGACTGCGTGAAGTGAGTGCCGCAACGAACCGGTGGTGACGGCCTCCGGTGTTGCGCAGGACCGCGCAGCGCGGTGCGCGATTCCGCGAATCCACGCGCGCGTGCGCGAATGCTGCGACCGGACGCACGCATGTCGGTTCGACCCCACAGCGTTGTTGTGCGAGCTCGTGCAATCGAGCGCTCGAACCGCGGCGTTGTCGCGACCCGTCGCACGCTTTGCAGGCCGCGCCCTACAGTGGGGACTTCTGGGACCACGACGCGGATCACGATGCGCGTGCCGCGCGTGGGAGCGCCGCCGAGCGATGCAGCGTCCATGCAGCGCGGCCCGGCGACGCGGCAGTGCCGGCGCGTGCGGAGTCGAGCACGGTCGCGTGCGCCAGATATGGATTGGCAGGTTGCCGACAGGCGATTTTGCAATCGGCAAGCGGATAACGTGTCTTCTGCCGTTTGACTCAAGATCTGTTGTTCCTGGGACGAGCGGGCGCGCGGGCGGGAGGCGCGCGGCGTGCAGTGCGCGGGGAGCGTCGGTCAACACCGAAAGGAGACGCGATGCTGCAGCACAGGTTCGTCTTGATCACAGGTCTGCTCGCCGGAGCTGGGTGTGTTTCGAGTGACGCCACGACGGGGCCCGGGCCGGAGCCGGGGCCGTCGGACGAGTCACCGATCGATCCGAGCGACCCGGCCGATCCGTCCGATCCGTCCGATTCGTTCTCGGCGTCCGCCGAGCTATCGACCGCGGCGACGCTCACACTCGACGATCGGATCGCCGCGTGTCGAAACGACCCGCGCGTCGTCGTCGGGGTCGTGACGCTCGACACATGCGTCGGCGCCGATCTGTTCTTTCGCGACGCGTTCGGGGGCAACGGCAGGACGTGCGCGACCTGCCACCGCGTCGACAACAACCTCACGATCGATCCCAAGCTCATCGCCGGCCTGCCCGCGACCGATCCGCTGTTCGTGGCCGAATTCAATGACGATCTGAAGAAGCTCGAGAAGCCGCCGCAGATGCATCAGTTCGGGCTGATCCTCGAGAACGTCGACGGCTTCGATCCGGATCCGACGACCCACTTCGTGCTGCGCAGCGTGCCGCACACGCTGTCGCTCGCGACCAGCGTCACGCGTCCGCCGGGCGAGCCGAACCCGCCGGCCGATCGCACGGGCTGGTCCGGCGACGGCGCGCCCGACGCCGGCGCGCTGCGCGACTTCATGACCGGCGCGATCCGCCAGCACTACACCAAGAACCTCGCCCGCCGTCCGGGCCAGGACTTCAAGCTGGCGAGCGACGCCGAGCTCGACAAGATCGACCAGTTCATGCGGCGCACGGGCCGCACCAACGAGCTGGCGCTCGGCAGCGTCACGATGACGGACCACGATGCCGAGCTGGGCCGCGCCAAGTTCCTGTCGGTCGGATGCAACATCTGTCACAACAACGCGGGCGCGAACCTCGGCGGCAGCAACCCCAACTTCGATACCGGCGTGGAGTCGTCGCGCAACCCTGCGCTCGCCCAGTTCCCCGGCGACGGCGGCTTCGGCACCGCGCTCAACCTCGAAGGCACATTCGGCAACAAGAAGTTCAACGTGCCGCCGCTGATCGAGGCCGCCGATACCGGCCCGTTCTTCCACACCGCCACGTCGATCGTGGGTGCGCCCGCACACAACACCGCCACCGCCAACACGATCGAGGAAGCGATCGCGTTCTACACGACGAATGCGTTCCGCCTGGCGGACGATGGCTTTCTGATCCAGCTCAACGCGACCGACATCGACAACGTGGGGCGATTCCTGCGCGGCATCAACGCCGTATTCAATGCCGCGATCGCGATCAAGCGTATCGACGCCGAGCTGGCCGTGGTCGACAAGTTTCACAACACGCAGCTGCGCATCCAGCGCGAGCTGATCCGCCTCGCGAACGTCGAGGTCGGAGACGCCATCCGCGTGCTCTCGGCGCCGCAGAACCTCGACGCCGGCGCGCTGACCGCGCTCAGGAAAGCCGAGACCCAGCTCGAGATGGCGCAGACCACCGACGTCGAGGCCGACCGGATCACCGAGCTCAAGAGCGCGCGCCAGTTCCTGGTCCAGGGTTCCGGCGCCGTCGGCACCGGCCTCAACTACAAGATCGGCGAGGGCACCGTGATGTTCTGATTCCTGCGCTCGTCAGCCGGTGATGATCTGCTCGATCACCCAGCCGAAGATGACGACCAACGGAAGGACCACAAGCCAGCCGTGGGCGTTCGGAGATGGATCGGAGCGCAGGGCGTGCGTGAACAGCGCCGCTGCGCCGACCAGCGCGAGAACGACGAAGAGGACGAGAAGCATGCCCATGTGATCATGCGATGCAGCGCAGGTGCCAGCGGGCGAGGCATACGGCCCACCCGCGACCGAGGCGCTGGGCACGATTGCGACTCGCAATCTGCGCAGCCACCGAGAAGTCCCGATGTCTGGGCGCAGCCGCATGCTCGCTGCATCGCGGCGCGGATCGCTGCGTCGGGTGAGGCGCGGAATACCCGGCGCGCAGGAACGGTCACAGAGATGTGTGGCAATCACAACATCGATCGGAGCAAGTCCATGCGTATGCGAATGATCCTTGCGTTGATCGTGGGCACTGCGTGCGTCGCCGGAACTGCGGCAGCAGCGCCCGCTGATCAGAATCCATCTCATCCTTCCAGCCGCGCAGAGCGGCATTTCACCATGACCCAGGGCCGCGGCCGGCTCGGGTTCGGTGCACTCCAGATCAGCTCGGAGCTCCGGGCTCGGATGGGTGCACCTTCCGACCAGGGCATCCTCGTCGACGCTGTGCGCGCGGACAGCCCGGTGGGGCGCGCCGGGCTGCAGGTCGGCGATGTCGTCATCGACGTCGATGGCGCGGCCGTCAAGTCCGCGTCCGATGCCGTGCAGGCGATCAGCGATCGCAAGAAGGGCGACCGCGTGCCGCTCGTCGTGGTTCGCGACAAGAGCCGCATCACGCTGAACGTGACCCTGCAGGACGATCCGGGCTCGGCGCCCGAGGCCTTCGAGTCCGACGGCTCGGGCTGGCAGCAGATCAACCCGAGCGAGATCCCGCTCGAGATGAGGCAGCTGTTCGGCAACGGCGAGGTGCGTCGCTCGCTCGACGACACCAAGCAGCGCCTCGATCGGCTCGAGCGCCGCGTCGAGGAGCTCGAGCACAAGCACTGAGACGGCGCGTCGTCGAGCCGCCAAACGCTCGCCCAGCGGGCGGATCACTCGCGACGAGTGAGCTCCGCGGTCAGGATCTCGAACATCTCGAGCGTGCGCTGCACGGTGGGGCCGCCGGCGCGGGTGAGCGCGCGGCGCACCGCCGCCTCCACGGTCCCCTTGCGCTCGCGGTCGATCGCGACGCCCTTGCGCGTGAGCCGGAAGCGCAGGCGCCGGCGATCGACGTCGTCGGCGCGGCGCTCGATCGCGCCCTGGAGCTCGAGGCGTCGCAGCACCCCGGTGAGCGTGCTCGGGTGGATGCCGAGGGTCTGCGAGATGTCGCTGGCGGTGCTCTCCGGTGCGCGGCCGAGCACGCGGATCACCAGCCGCTGCGGCCCGGTGACGCCGAGCGAGCGGGCCATACGCTTGGAGCGAACGTCGAGCGCGTGCGCCAGATCCCACATCCGCTTCATGAACTGCAGGGTCTCCCCCGTCAGGCGTGTGCGCTCCGGGGTCAGCGTCGGCATGGGCGGCGTTGTACCCCAGGTGCGTGCGACGTGGGCAGCTGCGCGCACCGGCTAACGCGGGGCGAACGCGGCGGTCACGGGCCGAGGACCTCGTACGCGAGCGGCTTCGCGCTCCCGCCGTTGCAGGTCGCCGACGGGCACGCGGTGATGCCGATCGCGAGATCCATCTCGGCGCGGAGCGACAGCGAATCGCCGGCGCGCGACACCGGCGGTCCAATCACAAGGCGCCCGTCCGGCTGCACCGCGGCATTGAGAAAGAAGTTGAACGGCGTCGGGATCCAGGGCGTGGCAGCGCCGATGCTGTCGAGCGCGCGACCGAGGTTGTCGAGGCAGTTGGGGTGGTCTTCGAGCCCGTACTGGAGGCGGTACATCTCGCGGCTGCACGGCGTGTACAGAAAGTCGTGCCGCCCGACCTCGTCGCCCACGATCGTGAACATCGGCCGGCTGAGGTTCGAGTACAGCGTGTCGCCGGTCGAGAAGTAGATCTTGCCGCCGTAGTCGAAGCTGCGGCCGTTCGACAGCCATTCGGTGGGCTCGCCGCTGCAAAACGCCACGAGGTCGCCACTCTGACTGCCGAGTGGATCGATGATGCGAAGAACCTGGCCTCGCGCGATCCGGAGTCCGATGCCGGTGGAGGCGGCGATGGTTGTAACGGGCATGCTTGCTCCTGGCATCGTGGTGCGCTGTGGTCCCTCAGATGCATACGACGAAGCGCATGGCGATTTCATGAAGAACCGGGGTCAATGCGATCGGCGTGGTATGGGCGGGAGATGAAGAAGACCAAGCTCGAGAGCCATCGCAAGCTGACGCTGAAGTTCGACACCGTGAAGACGCTGAAGGCCGGCGAGCTCGCACAGGCGGTCGGCGGCGTGACGATCGGAATGACCTGTCATCAGCCGACGACGACGGTGCAGCACACCTTCGATTGCTGATCGCCGCGGCGTCGGGATGCCCCGGGAGCAAGACCTGGGTTCGTGACCACGGCGCGGGCACGCAACGGCGCTGTCGCGAGCGGCGCGAGACGGCTACCAGTCGTCGCTGCCAAAGCCGCCGCCGAAGTCCCCGCCGCCGAGGTCGCCGCCGCCGAAGTCATCGCTGCTGAAGCCATCGGCGCCGGCGCCGTCGCTGCTGAAGTCGTCGCCGGCGAGGTGGGCGCCGTCGCTGTGATCGGCGCCGGCGGTCTCGTTGTCCCACCAGCTGCCGCCGTCGTCGGCGACCGCCTGGGTCGCCCCGTGCTCGATCCCGGGGTCGTCGGCGAACCCCTGGATGTGATTGCCGTGATCGACGACCACATAGTGCGGCGGCGACGCCATCGAGAACAGCGTCGACCACATCAGCATCTCCGGCAGGAAGCCGAGCGGGCTCGGGTAGTAGGCGACGTAGGGGTCGTAGCCCGCGGCGTCGGGCCGCTGGGACCGCTCGCGCTCCTCGGGGCGCCGCTCGGGCTCCGGGCGCACGACGCGCGCCTCGGCGGCCTCGACCTCGGCCTTGGCGGTCGGCATCGCCGCGGCGATCGCGGCGCGCAGGCGCTCGACGAACGCCTCGAACTGCAGGCGATAGACCTCGAGCGCCTGGGCGTCGCGCGCGACCGGCTCGGCGCGGCTGCGGTACGACTCGGCGTCCTCGCCGGGCCGCGGGGTCAACGCCTCGATCCGCCCCGAGACCACGGTGCGGATCGCCGGGGCGCTGCGCGCGTGGACCGGGCGGGACTGGATCTCGATCACCAGGTGCAGGCCGGCCTCGCGATGCTCGACGGCGAGGCGCAGCTCGTCAAAGCCCTGGCCGAACACCGATTCGTTCTCCGCGAACGCGAGGAACAGATCGCCCAGGTCATCGGGCTTGCCGTCGCGGTCGTGAAACAGCACGGTCTCGTCGATCACGAGCGAGATCGCGTTGGTCGCGCCGACCGTGCGCAGGGCATCGCGCACGCCCTCGACGACGGCGGCGGCCTCGATCGCCGAGCGCATCGTGCCGGTGCGCAGGTCGGGTGTGCCGCCGAACGCCCGCCGCAGCTTGTCCATGAAGCGCGGCGCGCGAAGGATCTCCGTCGCCTGGACACGCACTGCGATCGTCGCGTAGAGCTTCATGCTTCGAACCTAGCGCGGGCCGTTCGCGCCGTCGAACCACGTTTTCGGCGCACGTTTTCACCGCACGTCTTGGCGCCGCTTCGGTCCCGGGCTCAGGGCTCGTGGGCGGCCAGCTCGGCGATCGCCGCGCGGATGGTGTCCCGCTGCGGGACGCTGGCGGCCTCGAGGTTATCCGCGAGCCCGATGCCCGGGACGTGCGCACCCGCGAGCAGCTTCGGCGGCGCGTGCAGCTCGTAGAACAGATTCTCGACGATCTTGCGAATCAGGTGCTCGCCGAAGTTGGTGACCTCGGTGTCCTCGTTGACGCACAGCACGCGATTGGTCTTCTTGACGCTCGCGGTGATCGTGTCCCAGTCGATCGGATAGAGCGAGCGCAGGTCGATCACCTCGGCCTCGACGCCGCTCGCGACGAGATCCTCGGCGGCGGCGAGCGCCATCGGCACGTTGCGGCCGTAGGTGATCACGGTGACGTGCGT
>DATIPJ010000028.1:0-13868 GCA_035472155.1 Kofleriaceae bacterium | reverse complement strand
CGCGACGGCTACGCCGACCTCGTCGTCGCGACCGCCGGGACATGGACCGTCTATCGCGGCACGCCCCAGGGCCCCGTCCCCGCCTTCGCCACCGCGGCCGCCCTCGGTGACCGCGTGATCGGCAGCGACACCGGCCTCCTGGTCACGCGCGCCGACGGCATCTGGCGCCTCACCGCGCAGGGCGGCGCGCGCATCGCGCCCTGGGGCCTCGGCCTCGACGCCAGCTCGCGCGTCGTCCCGCTCGGCGATCTCACCGGCGACGGTCAGACCGACTTCGCGGCGATCGCGCAGGGCACGCTGTGGCTGTTCGGCGCGGGCGCGAACGGCCCGGCGGTCATCGCCGCCTCGGGCGTGCCCGCGGGTGCGAGCGTGCTCGCGGCGGGCGAGCTCGACGAGGTCGCAGGCACGGAGGTCGTGGTCGCCGGCGCGCAGCAACTGATCGCCTACGCGCGCTCCGGCTCGCAGCTCGTGCCGCGCATGACCGCGGCGCTCGGCCCCACCCCCGATCAGTCCGCGGTGGTGAACGCGAGCGCGCAGCTGCCGCGGACCGGCGGCCGGCGCGCGCTGGTCGTCCAGCTCACCGGCGTCGCGCCGCCCGAGTAGCCGCTGTTGCCGCCGCCGCGTCAGTTGTGCAGCTGCGCGAGGCGTTCCTCGAGGCCCTCTACGACAGCCTTGGCCTGGGTGACCATGTTGCGGGCGAGGGCGAGGTCGCGCTCGAGCTTGACGACCTCGCGCTCGCGCTGGGTGACATCGCCCTGGGCGGTGCGCAGCGCGGCCTCGATGCGGTGGCGCTCGGCGGCGGCCTTGGCGCGCTCGGCCTCGGCCCGGCGCAGGTCGGCGGCGGCCTCGGCGCGCGCGGCGGCAACTTCGCGCTCGCGGCGGCGCTCGGCCTCGGCGGCGTCGCGGCGCGCGCGGGCGAGGTCGTCGTGGCCTTTGCCGTGATCGGCCTTGGGTCGCGCGGCGGGCTTGTGGCCGCCGGCGTCGGCGCTGAGCGCGACCGGCTCGTTGCGGACGCCGATCGCTTCGAAGCCGGGTGGCTCGCGGTCGGCCGACAGCGCGCCCGGCGGATCGGGGTCCCAGCCGCCGGCGGCCGCGAGCGCCGAGAGGGTCTGCGTCACCCGGCGCAGCGTCGGCTCGTTGACCGTGTGATCGGCGGCGGTGAGGATCTTGCTGGCCTCGGCGCGCAGCCGCGCGATCGCGTCGCGGTGTTCCGCCATCGCGTCGAGCTTGCCGTCGCGCAATCGCTGCGCGGTCTCGAACAGCGCGTCGAACTCGTCGCGCGCCTGCCACCACAGCTGATCGACCACCCACGCCGAGATCGGGGGACGCGCGAGCTTGGCCAGCCGCGCCGCGCCTTCCTTGTCACCGGCCGCCTTCAGCTCACCCGCGAGCCGCTTGCGCTCGGCCACGAACCGATCGATCGGGACCTGGTACAGCGATGCGACCGCGTCATCAAAACGCATCACATGCATCGTAGCAGCGGGCGCCCGCGCGCGGTGACGGCTGCCCCGGGTGTGCGCATGCGAGATTAGCGATCTCTGAGATACCGGATGCCGAAGGTGACCAGGCCACCGAGGACGATGCCGGCGGCCACCACGGCGGCGACCCGTACGAGCCTGGGCGATCGCCAGGCGCTCTCGAGCACAGGGGGCTCGAGCGTCACGGCATCCGCCACGGTGCTCGCCGAGGGCGCTGCGTGATGCGAGCCCCACGCAGGCGGATCGCTCGCGGGGAACGACTCGAGGCTGGCTTCGTCGACGACATCCCAATCGGGGCCAGGTGGCATCATGCTCGACGAGGCTGCATCCACTGTGCCGTCACGACGCACGCAGGTGGCGAAGGCCCCACGCCGCAAAAGCGAGCGCGGCCAGCGCGCCCAGCACGGTGGCGATCGTGCGCCCGTTGCTCGGCGCGCGATCCGGCTCCTCGGCGGTCACGAGGGTCGCCGCGTCGGGGTTGTCGCCCCATTCGATCACGAGTGTCATGTAGTCGGGGCCCTCGAGCCCTGGATCGTCCTCGTGCATGGTTGGCGAATTCATGCCCTCGAGAGGAGCAACCCACGTGCCTCTTCTCCGGGCGAACCGCCGCCTCAGGGAATGTCGCAGCGCGGGTGTTTTCAGCCGGTTGATCGCAGCTCGGCCAGGGATCGGCCCGGGCGCCGGTTGCGGATGGACGCATTGTCAGCCGCCCCTGATACTGGAGGAGAATCCCGGTCCTTTGAATCATGAGCGATGATCTTCGAGAGCTGCTGTCGAAGGCGAGGAGCTCGGCGACTGCCGCCGGTGCTCGTATCGTGCGGCTCGACGGGCTCGCACCTGCGGCCGGCCCCGACGAGGCGCGCTGGGGCCTCGATGCACTGCGCGGCCGGCTCACCGAGCTCTCGGCGCGCGGTGCCACGGCGACGCTCACGACGGCCATCGAGCTGGTGCTCGAGGCGCAGCACGCCGCCGAGCCGCTCGCCTGGGTGACGCTCGGCAACACCAGCTTCTATCCGCCTGATCTGGCGGAGAGCGGCGTCGATCTGGCGGCGCTCCTCGTCGTGCGCGTGCACGATGTCACCGCCGCGGCGCGCGCGGCAGAGCGGCTCCTGCGCTCGGGCGCCTTCGGGCTGGTCGTCCTCGATTTCGGCGGCACCGCCACGGTCGATCTATCGATGGCGCATCAGGGCCGGCTGGTCACGCTCGCCCAGGCGCACGACGCCGCGATCGTGTGCATCACCGAGAAGGCGGGCGAGGCGGCCTCGCTGGGCTCGCTGGTATCGCTGCGCGCGGAAGCGCTCCGTCTGCACGCCCGCGAGCACGACTACGACGTGACGCTGCGCGTGCTCAAGGACAAGCGCCGCGGCCCGGGCTGGTCGCGCACGATCAAGCTGCGCGGCCCGGCCGGGTATTGATCCTCCGGGATCGTCCGGATCGCATCCGGATTCGCGGGTGCCGATCGCGCCGGCGCCTGTGGCTCTCCTGTGGTCTTTGCGCAGGAACTCGCTGGATTGACATGACATGCTGCATGTGAACAAATGCGCAGTGGTCGATGATCGACCAGGCCACCATGCGCGTTGCGTGTCTCGATCTGCCTGCGTTCCCGCTCCAGCTGGTGTGGCGGCAGGAGCCGGCATGGCGGTCGCTGCCGGTCGTCATCGTCGAGAACGACCGGCCCCAGGGCGAGGTGCTGTGGGCGTGCGAGCGCGCCCGCGCCGCCGGGGTGCTCGCGGGTCAGCGCTATGCGTACGCGCTGTCGCTGTGCGGCGAGCTGCGCGCGCGCGTGGTCCCCGCCGAGCAGATCGCCGAGGCGACCACCGAGCTGCGCGCGGTGCTGCATCAGCTGTCGCCGCGGGTCGAGCCCGGCGAGCCCGGCACGTTCTGGCTCGACGGCGAGGGCCTTGATCGCTTGTTCCCCGAAGCGCGTGACGCGCGCGACGCCCGCGGCGCGCGCGGTGTGCCCGGGACCGCGTGGGGCATGGCGATCGCGCGCGCGTTCACCGAGCTCGGCTATCGCGGCGTCGCGGTGATCGGGTTCTCGCGGTTCGCGACCTATGCGATCGCGCGCGCGACCCGGACCGGCGTCACGGTGCTGCGCAGCGACGCCGACGAGCGCGCGGCGGCGAGCGCGGTGCCGCTCAGCCGGCTCGACATCGACGCCAAGCTGCGCGAGGCGCTGGCGCGGCTCGGGGTCACGCGGGTCGGCGAGATGGTGCGCCTGCCGGGCGGCGGCATCCTCGAGCGGTTCGGCAGCGACGCGCATCGGCTGTATCAGCTCGCGGCCGGCGAGTCGTGGGACCCGCTGGTGCCGGTCGCGCCGCCGGAGGCGCCCGACGAGCGCGCGCTGCTCGACGACGAGGAGCACGACATCGAGCGCCTGATGTTCGCCTGCAAGCCGCCGATCGAGCGGCTGCTCACCCGGCTCGCCACCCACGGCCGCGCGCTGACCGCGCTCCACCTCGAGCTGACGCTCAAGCATGCCGTCGGGCAGGTCTCGCTGCGCGCCGAGTGCATCAAGCCGGCCACGCCCACGCTCGACGGCCGCTCGCTGCTGCGCCTGGTCCATCTGCGGCTCAGCGGGATGCCGCCCGCGGCGCCGGTCAACGCGATCCGGGTGTGGGCCGACGACATCGCCGCGACGCGCGAGCAGCTCGCGCTGTTCGCCCAGCGGCCGCGCCGCGACCTGCGCGCCGCCGACGAGGCGATCGCCCGCCTGCGCGCCGAGCTGGGCGACGATGCCGTCGTCCGCGCGGTGCTGCGCGACGGCCATCTGCCGGAGGCCAGCTTTGGCTGGGAGCGGCTGGTCCACCTCGCGGAGGCGTCGCCGGCCGAGCCGCGCGCCGTGCGCCCGCTGGTCCGCCGCGTGTTCGCGCGCCCGCAGCAGCTGCCGGCGCAGGCGCGGCTGGCGCGCGACGACGGCTGGCTGCTGTCGGGCCTCGAGCACGGCGCGGTGGTCCGCATCCTGGGGCCCTACGTCGTCTCGGGCGGCTGGTGGACGCACGAGCTCCACCGCGAGTACCACTTCGCCGAGTTGCGCCGCGGCGATTGCATGTGGGTGTACTACGACCGCAATCGCCGCCGCTGGTTCTGGCAGGGCGCGGTCGAGTAGCCCGCGGCCGCACTTCCCCGGCGCTTCCTCGCCACGCTTACGCGGCAGGTAATTGCCGCGCGGCGCACGGCGACGATACTGGCCCCATGACGCAGATCCGAGCCGAGGCGAAGAGACCGCGCGCGCAGCCTCAGGTCGGGGCGCTGCTCCAGCACTGGCGCAAGGCGCGTCACCTGAGCCAGCTGGCGCTCGCCACCGAGGCCGAGATCTCGCCGCGCCACCTGTGCTTCGTCGAGACCGGCCGGGCCCGCCCGAGCCGCGAGATGATCTTGCTGCTCGCGAGCGCGCTCGACGTGCCGCTGCGCGAGCGCAACGCGATGCTGCTCGCCGGTGGCTTCGCGCCGGTGTACTCCGAGCGCGGCCTCGATGCGCCCGAGCTCGCGGCCGTCCGCGGCGCACTCGATGCGATCCTCGACCAGCAGGAGCCGTTCCCCGCGGTCGTGATGAATCGCCAGTGGGACATCATCGCGACCAACCGCGCGGCGCCCCGGTTCTTCGGTTACCTGCGCGGCAGCGCGCCGCCCGACCCGCGGCCCAACGTGCTGCGCATGATGCTCGGCCCGGGCGCGATGCGGCCGCACGTCGCCAACTGGGAAGCGGTCGCCCAGGCGCTCGTGCGCCGCGTGCATCGCGAGGCGCTCGGCGGCGTTGCCGACGAGAACACCGCGAAGCTGCTCGCCGAGATCCTCGCCTACCCCGGCGTGAGCGAGGCCTGGAGCCGCGCCGATCGCGACCTGTCGCTGCTACCGATCGTACCGGTGACCTTCCAGAAGGGCCGCCGCATCTTCAGCTTCTTCTCGACGGTCACCACGCTCGGCACGCCGCAGGACATCACGGCGCAAGAGCTCCGTATCGAGTGCTTCTTTCCCCACGACCCCGACACGGCAGCCGCGGCGCGCCAGCTCGCCGCCGGGTCGGCCTAGGCGATCTTTCGGATCGCATCGCCGCGGCGGACCTGGCCCGCGGTCACGACGCGCACGTTGATGCCGCGCAGGTTGAGCGCGCGGCCGATCGGCGTGTTGACCCAGCGCGACGCCGCGGAGCCAAACCGCTCGGTGAACTTGGCGCAGCCGGTATGCGGCAGCGCGGTCACCTCGAGCACGGCGCTGCCGACTTGCAGGCGCGTTCCGGCGGGCAGGTTCTCGAGCGAGAGATCGAGGTCCACGTAGAGCTGGTCCCCGGCCAGCGCCCACCGATCGCGCACCCCGGCGACCAGCTCGACCGAGCGCACGTTCATCAGCGTCACCTGCGCGTCGGGGTTCGGCTTCTGATCGGGCAGCTTGGTCGGGCGCGTCACCCAGTTGTCGCCGACCAGCCCGCCGGCGGGGTCGAGCGTGGCGGTCTCCAGCACGGTCCGCTCTCCCGGCGCGGGGCGGCACGCGATCCAGTCGATCGTGCCCTCGTTGCGCGGCGACGCGCGGATCGCGTCGATGCCGGCCTCCAGTTGTTCCGCGGTGCGATGCATCGCTGTCAGATGCGGCTCCGCGCGATCGCGATTCTCTGCGCCGCCGGTCGCCTCGAGGTGGTTGGTCATGGCGTCGCAGCTCAGCGTGCCATGGCGGCCCGGGCGCAGCGTCTGTACCTCCGCGTACGCTGCTCCTCTGCCACGGTCTGCCGCTGGTCAGCCTTTGCGGGGCGGTGGCTTGCGCGGGCGCGGCAGCGCGTAGCGCTCGAGGCGGTGGATCAGCGTGCGGCGCGACATGCCCAGGATCGCGGCGGCCCGCGTCTGGTTCCCACGGCACGCCGAGAGCGCCGCGATGATGCGCTCGCGCTCGGCTCTGCCGGGGTAGAGCCCGTCGAGTGCACGGGCGCGGTCCGGCTCGCGAACATCGTCCGGCGGCATGCGCGCCCGGTGGCGCGCGGCGATGCCGTGCGCGCGCATCCGCTCGACGATCGCAGCGGCCCGCTGGGCGGCGGCCGCGACGGTCGCGTCGACCACCAGGACCTCGGTGTCGCCGGCGCCGTCCTCGCCCGCGGCGTCGAGCTGGCGGATCAGCGCGACGAGCATGCGCTCGATCGCGTCGAGCGCCGGCCCGGTCTCGCCGTGGACGAGCACGACCTGGGCCCGCAGCAGCGGGTAGTCGGCGAGCTCGTCGTGGCCCAGCGCGATCAGCGACAGCTGTGCGCGGGCGGCGGCATCGCGGGTGGAAGCGGAAACGGCAAAGGACAGGGTTTGTGCAGCGTCGATCAGCACGGCTACAGAGAAACGCGTGATCTCTCCGTCCAACCCTTCACAACTTTGCGCGACCGCGTGATCACCGCCACTCCCGCCCGGGCACCGCCACGCAATTACGCGGGCTTGCCGGGCGTGTCACTGCACGTGGTACGTCGCGCTCAGGTAGCCGAACACGCCAGGGACGTCGTACGTCAACCCGTTGAACCCGTTCAGCGAGCAGCTGTAGCAGGTCGGCGGGTTGCGATCGAAGATGTTGTTCACGCCGGCCGTGATCGTGAGCTCGCGCTGCGGCGTCCACAGCAGCTGGATGTCGTTGTAGACCGTGACGCCGAGCTTGTTGGTCGACTTGGTGTCGTCGTCGGGGTTGGGATCCGAGCACGTCCCCGGGAAGTCGGCGAGGTCGCGGCACTGCTCGGTCAGCGAGTGGATGTAGCGGGTCGTGAAGGTCAGCTCGAGCTGCTTGTACAGCCACGCGATGCCCAGCGACGACTTGAACTTCGGGAACGCGCGCTCGGGCGTGCCCGCGATCGTGCCGGTGCGGTCGACCGTGTCGAACCCTTCGGCGCTCGGCACCTTCTCCTCGTACGCGAGCAGGTAGCTCGACTGCGAGGTGACGCGGAACCGGCCGAACGGCTTGCGCGGCCCGCGGTACGTGATCGCGAGGTCGAGCCCGCGCACGTTGATGCCGCCGAGGTTCTGCAGCGCGTTGTTGAACGAGAAGATCGTGCCCTGCGGGTTGCGCAGGATGCCGTTGCAGAACGTCATCTCGCCGCCGACGCAGCGGTCGATCTGCAGCTGCGCGTCGAGCGCCGACACCGCGTTGTCGAGCCGCACGTCCCAGTACGCCAGCTCGAAGTCGAGCGTGTCGACCCACGACTGGTCCTGCAGCGCAGCGGGGCTGTACGCCGCGCTGACGTTGAAGCTCGTCGAGGTCTCGGGCTTGAGGTCCCTGTTGCCGCCGGTCGCGACCGAGATCTGCGGGTTGAGCTGCGAGTAGCTGCCGTCGGCCGGCACGCCGAGCGCGATGCAGCTGTTGCGCACGTCGGCGCTCACCTCGGCGCGGTTGAAGTTGCTGCACGGGTCGGTCAGCGTCGCGTCGAACCGCGACTTGGCGCCGAACAGCTCGCCGATGCTCGGCGCGCGGAACCCGCTACCGTAGCTGACGCGGAAGATCAGGTCCTTCATCGGCTTCCAGCGCGCACCGAGCTTGCCGGTGAACTCGGGCGAGAGGAACGAGTAGTCGGACACGCGCGCGGCCGCGTTGAAATCGAGCAGCTCGGCGCCCGGGACGCCGGAGATCAACGGCGCGCGCAGCTCGGCGTAGCCCTCGACGACGTTGTAGTCGCCCTTGGTCGGCTGCGACGGCACGTCGGCGCCGTCGCCCGCGGCGACCACCGAGTCGGGCTCGTAGAAGCCGCTCAGGTGGCGGAACTCCACGCCCGCAGCGGCGGCGAGCCAGCCGCCCGGCAGCTTCACGAGGTTACTGGCGACGTTGCCGACGGCGTCGATCAGCGTCTGCTCCGAGACGTCGTGCTCGGTGAACGTGGTGAACGCCAGCATCTCGGGCGTGATGCTGCCGCTGCCGCCGCGCTGGCCGCCGAAGATGTTGAACGGGACGCAGTTGGGCTGGCCCGGGTTGGCGCGCGTGCCGCACTTGAACGTGCCGTCGTCCGCCTGGAACGCCGGCCCGAGCGCCTCCTCGAGCTTGGCCGAGTTGAACGAGTTGTTGCGGCGCTGCTCGGCGCGGTTGATGCCGTAGGCCAGCGTGGTGTCCCACGTGACGCGCTGGCTGCCGACGTCGATGTGGCCGTCGAAGCCGCCCGACGCGTAGAACGTGTTCACCGTCTGCTCGAACTTGCGCGGGCCGGCCTCGACCGGGCGGCGCGTGATCACGTACGTCGGATCGAGCGCCGGGTCGAACGTGAACCCGAACGGGTTGTACGGGTTGGTCACGTCGACCTTGATGGAGTCCATGCGGTTTCCGTTGCCGGCCTGCGGGCCGATGAACAGCGGCTCGGGCGCCGCCTGGTTCACCGACGTCCGGTTCAAGAACGACGCCTTGCCGCGGATGTTGACCTCGGGCAGGAGCTTGTACGTCACCGAGCTGAACGCGCCCAGGCGCTGCGATGGCGTCTCGACCAGGTTGTAGGGCGAGAAGTTGAAGCGGTCGACATTCGCGAACGGGTGATAGTCGCTCGGGTAGCTCGGCGTCATCACGCCGTCGTTGAGCGTCAGGTTCTGGGCGGCGCCGGTGAACGGGTCCTTGAACACCACGCGGCCCTGGGGCGTGGCCGACGAGCAGCCGGCCTCGCAGTTATCGAGCGTCGGGACGGGCGAGTCCGACAGGGCGCGGTCCTTCGAGAACACCGTGCGCTGGTCGAGGAACGACGCGCTGAACACCATCGACAGCTTCTGCGTCGAGCTGCCCCACGACACGTCGTACTTCTGCGTGAAGCCGTCGCCCGCCGAGAAGCCGCCGGTGTACGCCGACGCCACCGCGCCGCTGAACTCCTTGCGCGTGATGATGTTGATGACGCCCGCGATCGCATCCGAGCCATAGATCGGCGACGCGCCGTCCTCGAGCACCTCGATGCGATCGACGACCGCGAGCGGGATCGTGTTGAGGTCGGTCGCCGCGGCCACGCCGCTGGCCGACGAGCCGTTCACCCAGCGCACGCCGTCGACGAGGACGAGCACGCGCTTCGAGCCCAGGTAGCGCAGGTCGGCCTCGGTCGCGCCGGCGCCGATGCCGCCGCCGTCGGGCGGGAAGCCGAAGTTACCGCTCGAGTTGAACTTGCCGTTGATGGCGCCGCCGGAGACCGGCAGCTGCTGCAGCATGTCGCCGACCGACGTCAGGCCGGTGCGGTCGAGGTCCTCGCGGGTCAGCGTGAGCACCGGCGCTTGCTTGCCGAGCGGATCGCCGATGCGCGAGCCGGTCACGACGATGACCTCGCCCTCGGTCGGCGGCGTCGGCTCGGCTGGCACCGGCTCCTCGGCGACGGGGGGCGGGGCGGGCTGGCTCGCATCCGGGACCGCGGGCGCCGCCGGAGGCGCCGCATCGGGCGCGGGCGCTGGCGTCGGTGCCGGTGGCGGGGGTGTCGGCTGTGCAGCCTGCGCGACGCGCGTCGGCGCCGGTCGCATCCGCAATGTGCTCTGTGCGTTCGCGGTGCTGCCGGCGATCGTCAGCAGCGCCGTCACTCCAATACCGGACCAATGGCGAAGTTTCATCTTCGGCACCTCGTGAGCCGCTTCTACTATGGTGTCGTCGGGAAATGCCACTTCCGCGGCGCGATTCGAGCGAGCTCGTCACGCGCGGCACCGCTGCGGCGCCGAGATCGGTCGCACCAGCCTCGGGAGCACCTATGTAAGCGAATGTAGGCCACACCGTCACGACCGGTCGTCCGGTTTGGCGACACCGCTGCTCCCTCAGGGCGACCCGGTCACCGCGATCCGGACCGCCGTCTGGAATGCGGTGCGGACCGCATCGGCGATCGCGCTTCTGACCGGTGTCGATGTGATTGGATAGTCGAAGTCGACCGTGCCGGTTCCGCGGACTCGAATCGTCTGCTCCGGGTAACCGACCGTACACGCGAAGGTCCCTCTCGGCAGATCGATATGGGCACGCAGGCTCGAGCCCCAGAACAATCCCTCGGCGATCGACGCGGCAGTACCCAGGTCAACGACACCGCTGGTGCCACCGTTCACCGGGACCTCCACACTCGATGGCTGGTAGAGATAGTGGATTGCCTGGCTCGGATGCGTCGCAGCCGAGATGTTCGGCCCGGATATCTGGATCGTGCCGGCAAGGTCCGCGGATGCCGTCTGCCGGCCGATCACGAACGACTGCACACCACCGGACATGAGACTCACGGACCATGGCAGTCCTCCGGTCACGCTCGGCGCGTGATCTGACGATCCGACGCGCCGGCACGAGTACGGAAGATCCGGCACACTCAAGATCAGAGGGTTCGGGGCATTACCTATTGTGAGATCTTCGATGTCATTGATGAGGTCGTCCTCACAGGCGGGCAATCCCGGACTGTCTACACAGCGCCAAGCGAGAGTCTGCGCATGAGACGTCTTGATGTTGAGTAATAGCGTGAATGCGACGACGGTCGCACGAAACAATGAAGAATGAGATGGCATGAACAAGACCAATATCGGCCATTGTCTGCATGTGTCAATGCTCGAACATTCATGTGCGCAGTGTTCCGAACATTGCCATTTCCAGTACGACTTCACGTCAATCTCGCAATCGCATTGCTGTCGACGCGGCGATCGCACACTCTGGATACTCGGCCGCGAGATCCTCGAATGCACGAATGATGTCCTCTGCTCGATCGATGATTGGGTCGGTCATCCAGATCGGTATCGCTTCGATCGAGTCGACGACCGACAACAGCGCGGGTGTGCTTGGGTTCGCAAGGGCCATGTTGCGAGCGGCAACGAGCACTTCATGCAACGCGCGAAGTGCGATATTCATGTCTCGGACCATGGTGTCTCCATGCGTGGCTCATCACGATGACGATGCTCAGTGACTGGAGTCGCGGCTCGACAACCCGCTCCCGTCCGAGGGGCGGCGGAATCGGAGCGGGATGAGCTGGGCGCCGGCGCCGCTGGCGATGTAGACGGCGCGGCGGTTGGAGGTCAGCTTGGCCAGCCAGTCGAAGGCGCCGCCGTCGGCGAGGGGGAGCTGGGTGCCGTCGGGAGCGGTGACCCAGAGCATGTAGCGCAGGCCGGCGGAGTAGTAGGGGTGCTCGAGCGGCTTGCGCTCGACGGTCGCCGGGGCGAGGGCCTCGGCGATGCGGTCGGCGAGGGCGGCGCGCGCGGGAGTCGCGAGCAGATCGACGCGGCGCTCGCCGAAGCTGTAGCCGTGCTGCTCGAGGCGGTCGAGGGCGGCGAACATCGTGCGGATGTGGTGCTCGAGCGTGGCGGCCGTGAAGGCGTGATCGACGGCCTCGATGCCGCCGCTGGCCAGGACGAAGATGCGGAAGTGGGAGGCGTAGCCGGGGAGCTTGGGGACGGGCTGGGCGCGAATGACGCGCTGGCAGGTCGCGAGGTGGACCGGCGTGGGAGCGGTGCGCAGCCGATGCGCGCACTCGAGCGCGAGGACATTGGTGGGGTCGGCGACGACCTCGGTGGAGCGCAGCGCGGACAGCACGCGGTTCTGGGCCGTGGGCGCGACGCTGGAGCAGGTGGCGAGCGGCGCGACCGGCGAGAGCTCGACCGCCTCGAAGCCAGCCGCGGCGGCGAGGAGGTGGCGGTCGACGTCGAGGGCGGTGCGCAGGTCGACCTCGGCGGGTCGGCAGAACGGATCGCGCTGGTACTGCGCGAGCACGTCGGCCGGCGTGCGGGCGGCGGCGCGGTGCTGCATGACCTCGAGAAGCACGGAGGACAGCTGAGAGCCCGATAGGTGGGTCGTGAGGCGCTCGAACGTCGGCTCGCCCAGGAGATCGTGAATCCAGCCCCGCGTCACCGTCGGTTGATAGCACGGTGTACGATGTGGCGATGGCCGACGAGGACGAGCACGCGTATGGCACGACGGCGCACGATGCACCGGTCGCGCGCAGAGACTTCGAGCGTGCGGTTCGCGCCCTCAACATGTCGGACCTCGAGATCCGCGATGCGGTGCTCAAGATCGGCGCGAAGCTGGTGGCGTTGACCGACGAGCTCACGCGGCGGCTCGATGGGGTCGAGCCGCTGCCCGCGGAGCCGAACACGCCCGCGAAGCCGCCGGACGCGACGGTGGAGATGTCGGTCGAGGCGATGATGGGCGAAACGCTGGCGGCGGTCCATGCCGCCGAGATCCAGCGCGGCACGCGGGTGTCGCTCGACATGGGGGGTACGAAGTACAAGGCGATATCGCCCGATGTTCCGTGCGGTGAGCTGCTGGCGATCTGCGAGGCGCGTTGCTGCAAGCTGTCGTTCGCGCTGTCGACCGAAGATCTGGATGAAGGGGTGATCCGCTGGGACTACGGCCAGCCGTATCTGATCCGGCAGCGCGCGAGTGATGCGTACTGCGTGCACAACGATCCGCAGAGCCACGGGTGCACGGTGCACGCGCAGCGGCCGCGCGTGTGCCGGCATTACGATTGCCGCAAGGACACCCGGATCTGGGCGGACTACGACAAGCGGATCGTTGCGCCGTTCGCGGTCGGTGCGTACGTCGAGCGCGGGATGGGTGACGAGTTCGCGCTGTTCGAGCGCGTCATGGCGCGCTCGCACGTGGTCAAGCGCGAGGCGATGGCGATCAGCGAGTCGTACGGCGACGACACGGCGCATGCGGGTCCGCGCGCGGCGCCGAGGCCCGTGCCTGCGTCGTCGTCGGACCTTCCCCCCGGATGGGTGGCCGTACACGCGCTTGACGAATTCGAGCCCGCGCCGGAGCCGTTGCGCGCGCCCGCACCCGGATCAGCGGCCGAACCGGCAGGGTGATCCGGCGATCGACGCGGCGAGCGTCATGGCCGGTCAGCGCGCGGCGCGGCGCACGCGCTCGATGTCGGCGGCCGGCGGCTGAACGAGGACGGCCCCGGCGTCGCCGTCGACGGCGAGCAGGTCGTCGGGGCGCACCCAGCCGAACAGGCCCGGGACGTCGCTGACGGTGGGGAGGCGGGCGGCGCGCGCGATCGCGATCGCGGCGGGTGACACCGCGTCGCCGGCGACCAGGGCGGAGGCGCCGCGCGCGACGGCGGCGATCGCCATGAAGGCGCCGATGCGGTCGGCGATCCAGACGCCGCCCGGGCGCAGCAGGCGCGCATCGCCGAGCAGGACGCACAGCTCCTCGATCTCGCTCGCCTGATCGGAGGCATCGCCGGCGGCGCCGGGACCGCCGGGGCCGCCGAGGCGATGGTGAGCGCGCGCGTAGTCCTTGGCGACGGAGCGCAGACCGGTGGGCTGCGCCGCCGCGGCGAGCAGGCGCTCGCGCAGCCGTTGATCGCACAGCACGAGCGCGAAGCGGTCGAGCGCGGCGCCCACGGCGGGGACCTCGCTGCCGCCGAGCCGGCGCATGGCCTTGCCGAGGTCGTCGCGCAGGCGGGTGGTCGCCCGCTCGAGATCAAGCGGCGCGTTTTCGAGCGCCGCGGTGGTGGCGACGACGGTCGCGCGG
>DATIPJ010000027.1:0-18162 GCA_035472155.1 Kofleriaceae bacterium | reverse complement strand
CGACCGCGGCCGCGACCGAGCGCGTGCTCGACGAGCGGCCGCAGATCGTCGACCAGCTCGGGGGCACACACGAGGCGGATCGCGGCCATCGGCTGGCCCAGCGGCATGTCCTCGAGCAGGCGCGACAGGGTCACGGCGCCGTAGCGCGGATGATCGATCACGTGCAGCTCCTCGTCGTCGGAGGCGAGGTAGCCGACCTGGCGCGCGGTGTCGAGGTGGATGTAGCTGCGCGCGGCGGTGCCGAAGCGGCGCTCGGCGACTTCGAGGGCCTGCGGCCAGAGGCGATCGGCGGCCGGGCGGTCGTCGCCGAGGTCGAACGTCTTGAACAGGCGGCGGTCGACCAGGCGCGAGGCCAGGTCGCGCAGCACCGGGTCGTCGGCCGGGGGGCCGTCGCGGCCGGCCCACTGGTCCAATGCCGTCGTGACCGAGATGTCGTGGAGGCGCAGGTAGTCGGCGACCGGGACCTCGGTGCCGCGCGCCATCGCTCCGGCGATCGGCAGGCCCAGCGGCTCGACGCCCTGGCGCGCGAGCTGGGCGAAGCGCTCGAGGGTCTTGATGAACATCCACTCGGCCGCGCGCACCGTCTTGTGGTGATAGACCTGCGCGTACATGTACGAGCGCGCGAAGAGGTACTGCTCGACGGCGTACATGCCGCGCCTGTAATCGACGACGAGATCGGACGGGTCGTCCTGGCCCGTGCGCACATTGGCGATCTGGACTGCGTGGATGATCCAGTCCAGGTCGTAGGTCGCGTAGCCGGCGCCAGAATAGTGGCCGTCGCGCAGGAGGTAATCGAGCCGGTCGACGTCGAGCTGCGACGACACTAGCTTGCGCGCGAAGTGCGGCTTGTAGCGCTTGCCCCAGAAGTCGTTGAGCGTGGCGGGTAGACCCGGCTCGAGCGCCTCGAGCGCGGCCGATAGCTCGCGATCCTCGGCGCAGATCCGCGCGCCCCAGTGCTCGTGGCTGTGGCTGGCGAAGACGTGCTCCCAGGCGTGCGAGAACGGCCCGTGGCCGACGTCGTGGAGGAGGGCCGCGACCTTGATGTGGAGCGCGGTCTCGGGGCCGATCTCGCGCTCGAGGCGGCGGGCGACGCGCTGCGCGATGTGGAACGCGCCGAGGGCGTGGCCGAACCGCGAGTGCTCCGCGCCGGGGTAGACCAGCCATGCGAACCCCATCTGCTTGATGCGGCGCAGGCGCTGCACGGCGCGCGTGTCGAGCAGCTCGGCGATCGGACGGTCCGCGGCCTTGAACTCGATGAGCCCGTGTACCGGATCGCGGAACACGCGGTCCTTCACGCCGGATACGCTCGGCACGCTCGGGACGGCAGTCACCCCTGCATCGTAGTCCGCAGGTGGAGCGGTGTCCTTTTTGTGGCAATCAAAGGTTACGCACAGTTAGCAATCAGACGGCGGCCGAAGGTGGCTGTGGCCGCTAGGATGGGCCCGTGAGCCAGGTCCGCGACGTCTGGATCGAGCGCCTCGAGGGAGACGCGCGGGGCAGCCAGCGCGACCGCGTTGTCGTCGAGGCGCCGCTCGTGCTGCGCGCGCGGGGCACGCCGGTCGCGACGGTGATGCGCACGCCGGGTCACGATCTCGAGCTGGTCCGCGGGCTCCTGCACGCCGAGTCGGTCAAGGCCGGCGCGCTCGCGCAGGCGGATGACGACACCGTCGAGATCGATGTCGCTGCGTCGGCGTTCGCCGGCCGCGGGCTGCTCAGCTCCGCCGCGTGCGGCGTGTGCGGGCGAGTCGCGATCGCCGACCTCGAGCTGCGCGCGCGCGAGGTCACCGCGGATACCGCGATCACGCGCGCCGTGCTGGCGGGGCTCCCCGGCGCGCTGCGCACCGCGCAGTCGGTGTTCTCGGACACCGGCGGCCTGCACGGTGCGGGGCTCGCCACGGCCGACGGCGCGCTGGTCGCCGCGCGCGAGGACGTCGGGCGCCACAATGCAGTCGACAAGCTGATCGGCTGGGCGCTCGCGGCCGGCCTCGACCCGGCGCGCCACGTGCTCGTGCTCTCGGGCCGGCTCGGCTACGAGCTGGTCCAGAAGGCGATCATGTTCGGCGTGCCGATCGTCGCCGCGGTCTCGGCCCCGAGCTCGCTCGCGATCGAGCTCGCCGAGCGGTTCAACGTCGCGCTCGTCGGGTTTGTACGCGGCCAGCGCGCCAATGTGTACGCGCACGCCTGGCGGATTTGCTGAGGCGCCGGCCACGGATCGAGGCACGCATCGAGGCGCGGATCGACGGCGCTTTTGCGATCTGCATTGTTGCCCGCCCACCTGCTTCGCGCATAGGTTCTCGTCGATGATCTCTCGAGCGAGCCGGGTCACCATCGCGCTGGCGCTTCTGGTCGGCTGCGGCAAGAGCACCAGGGACCAGGCGACCACCGAGCACAAGATGTCGGATCCGGCGCCGGCGCCGACTCCAGGCGCGCCGCCGTCGAACCAGATCGCCGCCGCCGACGCCAAGCCGGTCAAGCCGCCCGCGAAGGCCGCGCCGCGCGGCGCCGAGCGCGTTGTGTACTCGCTGGTCGATAACCGCCTGTCGGCGCACCTGACGCGCGGCGGCGGCCTGCTGCTCCCCGCCGGATCCGCCGGGCTGGCCAAGTACCTCCGGTTCGCGAACATGATGAAGGGCGGCAAGAAACCCTGGGAGCTGCACCAGAGCGAGGGCGACGTGCGGGTCGCGCGGCTGTCGGGCAAGAGCGGCACGGTGTTCGTCCCGCTGACCTCGCAGCAGGCGGCGCGCGCCAAGGTCCGGCTGCGCGCGTTCTCCGGCGGCGAGGGCACCGTGAGCCTGCGCGTCAACGAGAACAAGGACATCAACGGTAAGCTGGCGCGCGGCTGGTCCACCGTCGAGCTGACCGTGCCGGCGGGCCAGCTCAAGGAGGGCGAGAACGCGCTCCAGCTGTTCATGAAGTCGTCGGGCGTCGAGCTGGCGTGGATGCAGATCGGCGGAGCCGCTCCGGTCGGCGACGACGGCGCGGCGGCGTTCTACGACGCATCGAAGCGCGCGCTGATCCTCCCCGGCGAGGGCAGCGGGCAATCCCAGATGACGTGGTTCGTCGCGATCCCCGACGGCAGCCGGCTCACCGGCGACCTCGCCGACGGCGACTGCGCGGTCGCCGTGCGAGCCACCGCCGAGGACGGCACCACCGCCGAGGGCAAGCTCGTCGGCATCGGCTCGGCGGTCGATCTGTCGGCGCTCGCCGGCAAGGCCGCGCGGCTCGACCTCGAGGCCACCGGGTGCGCGACCGCCGCGCTGTCGGGCGCCGCGCTCGCGGTCCCCGGCGACGCCCCGGCTGCGCGCCGCGGCGAGGCGCCGAAGGACGTCGTGTTCATCGTGATGGACTCGCTGCGCGCCGACCGGATGAAGACGTTCAACCCCAAGGCGCGCGCCGTCACCCCCAACTTCGACAAGCTCGCCGAGAGCTCGACGCTGTTCACCGCCAACTACGTCCAGGGCAACGAGTCGCAGGTCTCGCACGCGTCGATGTGGACGTCGAACTACCTCGCCAAGCACAAGGCGATCGCGATGTCGGATCACCTGCCCGACAAGTGGGTCACGATCGACGAGGTCGCCAAGAAGGCCGGCAAGTTCGTCGCCGGCGCTTCGGGCAACGGCTACATCCGCCCGGCGCGCGGCTTCGGCCACGCGTGGGACCGGTTCGTCAACCACATCGAGAAGGGCCTCGGGCTCAAGGGCGCCGACATCGTCGAGAAAGGCGTCTCGTTCGTCGAGCCCAAGAAGGACCAGCCGTGGTTCCTCTACCTGGGCCTCATCGACACCCACGTGACGTGGCGCGCGAAGCAGCCCTGGCTCGACCAGTACGACGGTGGCTACAAGGGCCGGTTTGCGAGCGAGTTCGGCGACGACGGCCCGGGCGGCTTCGCCAAGGACCTGAGCGATCGCGAGAAGGACCACGTGCGCGCGCTGTACGACGCCAACGTCAGCTACCAGGACGACCTGCTGGGCCAGCTCGTCGAGAAGCTCAAGACGTGGGGTGTGTGGGACAAGACGATGCTGGTCGTCACCGCCGATCACGGCGACGAGCAATGGGAGGACGGTCGGGTCGGTCACGGCGGCTCGGTGCGCGAGAGCCTGGTCCACGTGCCGCTCGTCGTGCACTACCCGCCGATGTTCCCTGCGGTCCGGATCTCCGAGGGCACCGAGGGTATCGACATCGTGCCGACCGTCGCCGACGCGCTCGGTGTTGCGGCCGACCCCGAGTGGCAGGGCACGTCGCTGGTCGGGCTCGCCAACGGTGGCGGGGGCTACCCGCTGCTCTCGACGTCGTCGCAGTACGAGAATGCGCACGGCGGCCGCATCGGCCACTGGAAGATCAAGCTGATCGGCACGCAGACGCCGCGGCTCTACAACCTGGCGAGCGACCCCGGCGAGCGCAACGACGTGTGGGGCAAGCCATCGGCGCAGATCGGCGCGCGCCTGCTGCTCGATCCGATGTGGCTGCTCCGCAACTGGAACGTCGAGTGGAAGAAGGCGCAGTGGGGCAACGCGGCGGTGGTGAGCAGCCGGTTCGCCGCCGACCTCGGCGAGTAGTGTGAACCGCGACCTGCATCCGACCGACGGCGCGCGCTACCTGCTCGAGCTCGAGGCGCTGGGCGACGGCGCGCGCGCCCGCTACCGAGCGGCGATCTACACCCCCGACGCCGAGTTCACGGCGGCCGCGATCCTGGGCGACGACGGCAGCGTCGAGCTGGCTGCGACCGGCGCGCCCGACGAGCTGCACGCGCGGCTGGTCTCGATCGCCCGGCTGCTCGCCCGCGATGCGGCGCGACGCCGCGACGACGGCATGCCGCCCTGGCCCGCGCGCGTCCTGCGCTGGCGCCGATGACTACGGTTTCTTGGCGCTGATCAGCGGCATCGCGACCACCAGCTCGGCGCCGCCGCCGCGCCGCTCGCTGCGTGCCAGCTCGCCGCCGTTCTTGGCCGCGATCGCCTCGACGGCGCGCAGGTCGAAGCCCTCGGCGGGGATGCCCACCGGCACGCCGCGCACGATCTCGAGCCATGGCTTGCCGTCGATCGTGCGCTCGCGGATGAACAGCTGGACCGGCGTGGTTGGCCCGAGCTCGGGATCCTCGCCGGCTGACGCTGCGTCCAGCGTCAACCCGTAGATCAGGTGCTCGAGCTCGGCGAAGGAGCACCGCGTCGTCACGTCGGGGTGCACCGTCAGGTGGAGATCGACCTCGATCGCCGATACCGCGCGCACCGTCTCGACCGCCGCGAGGATCGCCGCGCCCACCGGCGCCCCGGGCGCGATGACGTCGTCGGGGCGCGCGACCCTCATCAGCTCCGTCAGCTGGCGCTGCGCGTCCTTGGCCGCCTTGGTGAGGTCCGCGATGAACTCGGTCGCCTCGGCCGTGCACCGTCGCTCGAGCTCCAGCGTCGCGAGCTGGACGATCTGCACCAGGTTGAGCAAGTCGTGGGTCTTGCCCGCGACGAAGCGCCCCGCCGCAGCGGTGTGCATCTCGCGCGCGAGGTCCCACTCGAACCGGCGTTGGCGCTCGACGAGCGCGAGGCGTTCATTCGTCTTCGTCATCTTCGTAGTACTCGACCGGCTCGTACCGTAGCTCGCGGCTCGCCGGGCAGAGCTCGCGATAGCTGCATCGATCGCACCAGGACCCGGGATTGGGCCGCGGGCCGTCGTCGATCGCGAGGGCCGCCGCCTCGATGTTATCGAACAGGTTGGGCACGTGGCGGTCGATGATCGCCTTGGGCGTCACCGGCGGGCTCCATTCGACCGCGCGCTCGGCGATCCAGTGCAGCCCCAGCCAGAACATGCGGACATGGCGGAACGCCGAGGCCGCGAGCACCATATAGCCCTCGAGCTGGTCGGCGATCGACGTCCCCGGGATGCGCTGGCCGGTCTTGTGATCGACCAGCGCGATCGCATCGTCCTCGAACAGGTACCCGAGGTCGAGCACGCCGCGATAATAGGCATCTCCGCTGTAAAACTGCGTCACCGACAGGTCCTCGCGCACCGCGAGCGAGTACTCGACGAGCTGGCGCGCCACCCGCCGCCGCCGGCGGAACTGCCCGAGCCGCCCGGTGAACGCCGGGATGCCCGCGGCCAGCGCGTCGAACCGGAGCTGCTCGATCTCGCTCGGCAGCTCGGCGCGCAGCGCGGCCGTCGCCTCGGCGAGCGGCGTCCCCATCAGCGTCTGCTCGAGCGCCTTGTGGATCGCCTTGCCGATCCGCGTCTCCGGCATCACCTCGGGCTCGGCGAGCTTCTGCACGTACTTGAAGTGAAACAGGCGCGGACAGCGCAGCGCGGTCGACACCTTGGAGGCCGACCACGGGGCGTGGATGAGCGCGCGCGTCGACGGCAAGCCGACACAGGGTAGCTGATTTCGACCCGCGCGGTGGGCTTCGCCAGCGGCTCGTCGGCCCGGCCTTCACCGCGGATTTGGCGGCGGTACAGCCGGCTTGTTCGGCGCAGGCTTCGCCGCAGGCGGCGTCGCCCACGTCGGCGGTGCGGGCGCCGGCGTCGGCGTCGGCGGTGCGGCCTGCGGAACGGCGTCCTTGGCCTGCGCCTGCACGAACCCGACGATCGCGATCGGCACGATCACCCCCGGGAATACCTCGCTCACCGACTTGCCGGTCGCACGCACCGTGAACCGCATCGTCCGCGGGTTCTTGTCGATCGCCACCTTGAAGCTGCCGTCGCCGGTGTAGCTGTCGACGATCTTCATCACGTCCGCCTTGCGGCTGATCAGATCGTCGAGCTCGGAGCTCGCACCGCGGTACGACCCGGCGATGCTCATCGCGATCTTCGCCAGCCCGCGCGGAGCGAGCTGCCCCGCGCGCAAAAGCTCGAGCACCCCTTTCGACATCAGCTCGATGTCGTCGAGCCCTTCCCGCGTGCTGTCGACCCACGTCCATCCGAGCCCGTCGTGAAACACCGCGAACGTCGCCGCGCGGTGACGCTTGACGATGTCCGTCGCAAACCCCTGCGGGGCGAGATGCCTCAGGGCCTCCGTGCGCGCCGCCGTCGACATCGCCATCATCGCAGCGAACACCGGACGGCCGTTGATCGCCTCCGCCAGGTACCCCAGGTTCGTCCCCGCGTCGTGGCTCGGCGCCTTCCATGTGCTCGTGAGCCGCTCACGCACCAGATCCGCCGTGCCCACGAGCACGACGCCATCTCTGGTCAGTCCAACCGCGGGCTGGGTCGCGCCGAGCTCGACGAGCTGCCCGGCGTCGGTCCTGGTGAGCGGCTTGTTCACGAGCCGGGCGATCTTATCGAGGTTCGCGGATGAGAATTTGCCGCGCACCGCCACCACGAAGCGCGGCTCTTCCTGCGGCACCACCTGAAAGAACGCTGTCGCATCGGCGATATCCGTCGTGACATCGACGCCCGTCGCCATCTTGGCCGCGCCGCGCGCGCCCTCGACCTCGCCGATCGCCTTGCGCACCAGCTTCTGTAGCTCCGACGACGCTCGGATCTGCGGTTGATCGGCGAGCTGCGCCAATAGCTTGTAGTTTCCGGGCACGATGCTCACCGCATCGAGGTGCGCCGCAAAATCCGCGTCGGCGATCGCGTACTGCAACGCCTGATCCGCCGTCGGAGGCTTGGGATTGACCTGAACCCCGAATCCCGCCAATCCCAGTAACAACGTGATGACTTCGATGATGCCGAAGGACATGATTCTCCCGGGCGCGGGCGCCCGGGGTGAGCATCTGCTCAAGGTACGACACGTGCAACCACGTGCGCATCGGGACGAGCCCGCGCCCGACCGACCCAGTCAGATGCCGTACCAACGATTTTCCACTGGCCGCGCAGCAGGTTTCACGCTGTGGCTCGCCGCCGAAAAAAAAGGGATGTCAAGACTGGTTCCTGAGCCTCGCGGCGCTAGGATGGCCCCCGTCTCGACGGCCCGAACGCAACGCTTTTCTCGAGGGAGGCACGACGGTCATGAGTACGCTTGCTGTGGTGGAAGAGATCCTGCGCGAGACAGCGGTACCGATGTCGGTTCGCGAGATCGTCGAGCGAGCTGGTCAGCGCCTGCCGAGCAAGTCAAAGACTCCTGATACCGTGGTGGCGCGCGACCTCTCAATGGATATCAAGAGAAAGGGCGATACGTCGTTGTTCGTGCGGACGTCGCCCGGCCGGTACACGTTGCGCACGCTCGCGGGCGTACCACTGGCCGCCGACAGCGCAGCGATGCTGCGTTCCGCGGCACCGGCACCGTCGATCAGCGCGCTACCGCAACGCAAGCCGGCTGCCGCCGCACCGTCCGCTCCTCGCACGCGTGACAGCGACGTGCAGGGCGGCGGATTCGCTGGCTAGCTCGCTCGGGTGGTGTCGTGATTCGTCGCGCTGAGGCCGCGGACCATCCGTGGATCATCGCGACCGGCGCAGAGGCGTATCGCGATCTCGGGGACTACACGCGGATCCTTCCGTCGTGGCTCGAGCAGCCGGGTGTGCTCGCGTGGATCGACCACGACGCACACGGGCGTGGGCGCGCGTTCGCCATGCTGGGCTTCTACATGGAAGCGCCCAATCCCAACGCCGAGGTCGTCGCCGACCTCCTCGCGCTCGCCGTGCTCCCCGCATTTCAGCGCCGCGGCATCGGCACCAAGCTCCTCACCCACGTCATCGAGGTCGCCGAGCGCGTCGCTCCCTCGAGCCGCATCTCGGCGCTGCGCCTCACCGTCGCCGAGACCAACGTCGCGGCCCAGCGCCTCTACGAGCGCGCCGGCTTCCGCATCGTCGAGGGCTCCGCCACCTACGACCGCGGCCAGCGCGCCCTTCGCATGGCGCGCCGCCTGGTGTAGCGATTCGCATCCGGTGTCCGATCGAACCGCGGTAGAACGGTCAGAATGCTGGCGTTCCCACCGTTCCGGCTCGACGTTGCGGAGCAGCAGCTGTGGAGGGGCGCCCGGCTATTGCCGCTGCGGCGCAAGCCGTTCGCGATCCTCAGGTATCTGGCCGAGAACCCGCGCCGCCTGGTGACCCAGGACGAGCTCCTGAAGCACGTGTGGGGTGCCACCGCGGTCAGCGAGAGCGCGGTGCGCACCCATCTTCACGAGCTCCGGCAAGCGCTCGGCGAGGGCGTGATCGAAACCGTGATCGGACGCGGCTACCGGTTCACGGTCGAGCCTTCGGTCGAGACGGTCGCACCGGAGCCGCGCGAGGTGGACGCGAACCTCGAGCCTGAACGGATCGTCGTCGGTCGCGGCGCCGAGCTCGCGACGCTGCGCGCGGCGTTCGAGCGCGCGGCCACCGGACACCGGCAGCTGTGCTTCGTGACCGGCGAGCCGGGCATCGGCAAGACCACCCTGGTCGATACGTTCGTCGGCGAGGTCGAGGGGCGACCCGACGTCGCTGCCGTGCGCGGTCAATGCATCGAGCAACACGGCTCGCCCGAGGCGCTGGCGGCGGTGATCGAGGTGCTTGCCCAGCTCCGCCGCTCGCAGCTCGGCGAGCGGGCGCTCGCAGCGCTGGTCCGCTACGCGCCGACGTTCGTGGCACAGATTCCACATCTCGTGCCCGATGCGCAGCTCGAGGACGTCGCGCGCCGCGCCCGGGGCGGCGCCGAGCAGCGGAGCGTGCGCGAGCTCATCGAGGCGCTCGAGGCGCTGTGCGCGGAGCACACGATCGTGGTGGTGCTCGAGGATCTGCAGTGGTCCGATGTGGCGACGATCGATCTGCTGGCGTTGCTCGGCCAGCGGCGAGAGCGTGCGCGCCTGATGGTCGTGGCAACCTCGCGGCGCGCCGAGGCCCAGACCGTGACCCACCCGTTGAACCGGGTCATGCGCGCGCTGATCGCACGCGCCGGCGCGATCGCGATCCCGCTCGAGCGAATCGCTGCCGACGAGGTTCGCCGCCTGGTCGACATGCAGTTTCCAGATCACCAGTTTCCGGCGGCGCTGATCGCGACGATCGATCACATCACTGCCGGCACACCGCTGTTCGTGGTGTCGTTCCTCGAGGATCTGGTCGGCCAACGCATGCTCGAGCAGCGCGCCGGCGCCTGGCAGCTCACGGTCCCGATCGATGACGTCGCGGCGCACCGGCCTGATAGCGTGCGCCAGCTGATCGATATCCAGCTCGATCGCCTGGCGCCCGAGGAGCAGCGCCTGCTCGAGGCGGCGAGCGTGATCGGCATCGAGTTTCCGACTGCGCTCGTGGCGGCCGCGCTCGAAGCGTCGGTCGAGCACACGGACGAGATCTGCGATGGTCTCGCGAGGCGAGCGCTGTTCCTGCGGCGCGGCGGCACCGAGGAGTGGCCGGATGGCACCGTCCAGCCTCGCTACTGCGTCACGCACGGGCTGGTACAGGAGGTCTGCCTCGGCCGCATCGCGGGGGCTCGCCGGCAGCGCTGGCACCGGCGGATCGCCGAGCGGCTCGATGCCGCCTACGGCGAGCGCGCGGCCGAGATCGCACTCGCGCTGGCCGCGCACCACGACCACGGAGGGTCGGCGAAGCAGGCGATCCACTACTACCGGCTCGCCGCGGAGCGCACCACGCTGCGATTCGCGAATCGCGACGCGCTGGCGCTGTTCGAACGCGCGCATACGCTGATGCGGCGGCTGCCGGCGACACCCGAGCGCGACGCGCTCGAGCTGAGCCTCCTGGCCGGGAAGACCCAGTCCGTGATCCGCAGCAGCGCAACCGCCTTGCGCTCCCCGGCCGAGGCCTTCGAGGAGATGATCGCGCTGGCGCGCCGGCTCGGCGACGCACCCACGCTGTCGGCAGCGCTCGCCAACCTGAGTCTCCGGCTCGCCATACTCGCGCAGTACGAGCGCTCCGAGGCGGTCGGCAAGGAATTCGACGAGCTCCGCCGCGCCACGCCGCTCGCCCCGGACGTGGTCTCGATCGACACGACCGCCCGCGCGCTCATCGCGTCCTGGCGCGGCGAGATCGTCCCGGCGATCGACATCCTCGAGCGCGGGATCCGCGACGCGGGTGGGCTCGGCGTCATCCCGGGCATCATCGGCTCGACCGATCTGCCGACGCTGTTCGGCATCCAGCTCTCGTTCATGCGCTGGCTGCTCGGCGAGCCGACCGTCGCCGAGCGCGAGGCGCAGCGGGCGAGCGAGCGCGCGACCCGGCTCGGCGACCCATACATGAGCGGCCACGCGTACTGCAGCCTCGCACGCCTGGCCTTTCTCGGCCGCCGGCCGGCGCATGACGTCCGCGAGCCCGCCCAGCGCGCGCTGGCGATCCGCGACGCCGAGGTCTGGCACCCGCAGGCCACGCTCCTGATCGGCTATGCCGACAGCCTCGATCACCCGCTCGGCGGCCCGGCGCTCGACGAGCTGGTGCGCCAGTTCCGTGCGCGCACCGCCGAGGTCCCGATCGGCGCCACCTACATGGGGCTGCTCGTCGCGTCCGTCTCGATCCGCTCGGGCGACTCCGCGCGCGCGCGTCCGGTGATCGACGAGATGCTCCAGCTCGCACGCGCGACGGGCGAGCGAATCGTCGAGCCCGAGCTGGTCCGGCTGCGCGGCCAGCTCCTCGAGCCGAGCGAGCCCGAAGCCGCCGCCGCGGCCTACCGCGAGGCGATCAGCCTCGGCGCCGCGCAGCAGTCCCGCGCGTTTCAGCTGCGCGCGGCCAACAGCCTCGCCGCCCTGTGCCGCACCGGTGAAGGCCGCGTCGAGGCCCTCGCGCGGGTCGCCGAGGCTCTGGCGCCATTCCACGAGTCAACGCCCGACGTCGTCGATGCGCGCCAGCTCCTCGCCGAGGCGGGCCGATAACACGCCGCCCTCGATGACTGCATCCGAGTGGCGACTTATCCGTGCGGCGCGCTCAGCTCGTCGCTGGCCGCGCGTATCATCGGCCGATGAAGCTCGAATCCGTCGCCTGGGGATATGGCTTGATCGAGGGGCCGCGCGTCGACGCCGCCGGGAACCTCTACTTCAGCGACGTGACGAACGGCGGCGTGTTTTGCCGGCGGGCGGATGGCGCGATCGATCTGATCGTTCCGCGGCGCCGCGGCGTGGGTGGAATCGCACTCCACGCCTCCGGCGGACTCGTGATCTCGGGCAAGAACGTCTGCCACGTCCGCGACGGTGTCACGCGCGTCCTGTTCGCCAACGACGCACCTGGCTTCAATGACCTGTTCGCCGATGCCGACGGCCGGGTCTACACGGGGTCGATTCGCTCGGATCCATTCAGCGGTGCGGGCCCGCGCACACCGGGTGAGTGCTACCGGATCGAGGCCGAGGGCCGCGCAACGGAGCTCTACGGCGATGTCTCGCTGAGCAACGGGATCGGGTTCTCGCCCGACGGCCGCACGATGTATCACAGCGACACCGGCGCGCGATCGATCCGCGTGCATCGCCTCGACCCCGACGGGCGCGTCACCCCGGCAACCTCGATCCGCGTCGACGGCCGCCCCGACGGCCTCGCAGTCGACGCGGATGGCGGTCTGTGGGTCGCGCTGTACGGGTCGGGTGCCGTTCAGCGCTACCTCCCGAGCGGCGACGCCGACGCCCGCATCACGGTCCCCGCGCGCGCCGTCACGAGCCTGTGTTTCGGGGGCGCCGACCTGCGCGACCTCTACATCGTGACCGCGGACAACACCGAAGATCCGGCGCGCGGCGGCACCATCTTCCACGCCCGATCCGACGTTGCCGGCCTGCCGCCGCCGCTCGCGCAGATCTGAGCCGCGATGGGCATCGCCTCTACAGGATGATCGTGCCGCACGGGAACGCGGCATCCACGACCGGATTCGTCGCGGCCTTGAGCATCGTGCACGCGCTGCCGAGGATGTGGATCGTGATGCCGTCCTTGTCGAGCGTCCACTCGTCGGGGTACTTCAGCTTCTGGTCGTTGATGGTGACCTCGCCGTTGGGCGCGTCGCTGGGGTCGAGCTGGTTGTCGAGCCGCAGGTCGCACGACACCACGCCGCCGATGATCATGTTGAATGCGTCGGCCAGGTCCGTCGGGTTGGTCGCGATGAAGAACGGCGCGTTGCTGCTCGTCCCGTCGACCCCGGCGCCGGCATTGGCCATCTCCTGCGGATGATTGCGGGCCTGCGTTGCGTCGCCGATGAACAGGAAGTACAGGCGAATCCCGGCGGCGAACGCGCGCTTGGCGGCCTCGACGGACGTTGCGTTTGCGGCCAGCTGCCGGGGATCCAGCGGCTTGTTTGGATCCGTTTGCTGCGGCGGATTCTGATCCGCGCACGTATCCGGCAGGCCGTCGGTGGCCAGCACGATGATCTTCGGCGAGCTCGCCGGGGGTGGATCCATGGTGAACGTGGCGACCACTGCGTCGATCGAGGCAGCCGTCGGCGTGTTGCTCTTGGGCGCCGCCGCGTTGAGCAGCGAGCGGATCGGCGTCAGGTTGTTGATCGCGCGCGCTTGCCTGGTCAGCGCGGGGCACGAGGGCGGTGCGTCGCCGGTGCCGGTGTAGAGCGAGACGCCAAACACGACCTGGCTCGCCAGCTTCGTGACCACACCATTTGTGGGATTCACCAAGGCGTTGCGCATTGCTTCCAGCCGGGTAGTCCCGCCGTAGTCCTCCTTCATCGAGCTGCTCTCGTCGAGCAGGAGCTCGACCGTGGGCGTGGTGCGTGAGGGCGTGAAGTGCAGCGCGGGGCACGAGGAGTCAGGCATGGCGCTGCCACCGCCGCCGCCGCCGTTCTTGATGCAGAAGCCATCGGACGTGCACGAATAGCCATCGCCGCACTCGTTGCCGGCCTGTGTGCAGAACAGGTCGCACTTGCCACCAGTCGCGCAGTGAAAGCCGCCGGGGCAGTTGTTCGTCGCCGACGGGCTGCATTCGGTTGCGCACGCTGCCGGTGCTGGAACCTGCGCCGTGCACAGGCTCTCGAACGTCTTGTCGCCACAGCCCAGGAGCAGCAAGGCGAAGCCAAACAGGAGACCGCGTTTCATGCGGCGGACAGTACCGCATGCACAGCCCCGAGCGGACCAAACTGTTCTCTCCGGGGCGAACACGGTTCGTCAGCCGCGACGCGGATCACCACGCTCGCGCCCTACATCGACGGCAGGTGTGAGGGCGCCGCGGGCGCGAGGTGCCTACAGGGCTACAGGATGATGGTTCCGCACGGGAAGGCTGCGTCGACGACCGGGTTCGTCGCGGCCTTCAGCATCGTGCAAGCGTCACCGACGATGTGGATCGTGATGCCGTCCTGGTCGAGGTTCCAGTCCTTGCCGTACATCAGCGGCCGGTTGTCGATCGTCACGACGCCGTTCGGCCCGTCGGAAGGATCGAGGGCGCTATCGAGCCGCAGGTCGCACGAGACCACGCCGCCGATGATCGTGCTGAACGCCTGCGTCAACTCGGTCGGGTTGGTGGCCACGTAAAACGGCGCGTTGCCGGAGACCGGGTTGAGGCCTGCGCCTGCGTTGGCCATCTCCTGCGGGTGATCGCGCGCCTCTGCAGGATCACCGATGAACAGGAAGAACAGCTTGATGCCGGCGTCATACGCCCTCTTCGCCGCCGCGACGCTGACCGCGTTCGCCGCAAGCTGACGGGGGTCCACCGGATCCCCTGGTTTCGCTTGCGGCGGATCGGCGTCGGCACACGTGTCCGGGAGGCCATCGGTCGCCAGGACGATGATCTTGGGGGAGTTGTTGGCCGGCGGATTCGCGGCAAAGTCGTCGACGATGGCGTCGATCGATTCGCCGGTGGGGGTGTCCTCGTCGGGGTCGGCCTGGAGCAGCTGCCGGATCGGCGCAAGGTTGTTGAGCGCTCGTGGCCGGGTCTGCAGCTTCGGGCATGGCGTATCCCCGACCTCCTTGCCCCCCACGGGGTGCGACTTGTTGCTGTACAGCGCGGCGCCGAACACGACCTGACCGGCGAGCTTGGTCACGACGCCGTTATTTGGGTCGATCAATGCGCTCCGCAGCGCGTCCCAGCGACTCGGCGGCGCAGTGGGCACTCCATAGGCTGCGGTCATCGACCCACTCTGGTCGAGCAGGAGCTCGACGGTCGGTGTGACTTTGTTCGGCGTGAAGTGAAGCGCGGGGCAGCTCGAGTCCGGCATCGCACTGCCGCTGCCATTGCCGCCGTTCTTGGTGCAGAAGCCATCGCTCGTGCACGAGTAGCCATCGCCGCACTCGTTACCGGCCTGCGTGCAGAACAGGTCGCACTTGCCTCCGGTCGCGCAGTGATATCCGGGCGAGCACGTGCTCGCAGCGCTCGGGTTGCAGGCCATATCGCAGCCTGCGGGCGCCGGGATTTGCGCGGCGCATAGGCTTTCGAACGTCTTGTTGCCACAACCCGCCGCGAGCCAAATCAGTCCAACGAGGAAGGCGCGCTTCATGCCGAAACGGTACAGCAAGCCCTGCGCCCGTAGATCATTTCTCTACCCCCTAACGAATTCACGTCGCTATCAGGTGGTGACATCCGACCCATGAGGGAATTATCCCACCCGGAATTTGTGCAAGGTCCTGCACTTGTGCGACGAATTTCCGACTTCGATCACACGGATTTCTTCTCGGGTTTCAGCGCGAGCTTGTAGAGCAGGATCACCACCGCCACGACGAAGATCAGCGCGGGCGCTTTGAGGTCGCCGTACTTGCCCCCGAACAGCGCGACCGCATTCTCGTCGTGCTTGAGCGCGACCGGCACCGCGAGAAAAATGCCGAGCAGCGCTTCACCGGTGATGAAGCCGGCCGCCGCGAGCAGGCCGTTGCGTTCGACCTCGCCGCGCCGCTCGGCCGATGCGTTCGCGCGATCGAGCGCGCGGCTGACGAGCCAGGCGATCACGCCGCCCACGAAGATCGGAAAGTTGAGATCGAACGGCAGATAGACGCCGACCGAGAATGCCATCACCGGCACGCGGATCTTCGAGCCGCTGCGCTGCAGCAGCGAGTCGATGATGATGACGACCGCGGCAATGCCCGCGCCGATGCCGATGATCGTCCATGGCAGGCCGCCCTCGAACACGCCCTTGGCCACCGTGCCCATCAGGTTCGCCTGCGGCGCGGGTAGCCCGTCGCTGCCGATCTTGTACGCGTCGTTCAACAGATTCAGCACCGGCGCCATCATGAATGCCGCCACGACCACGCCGAGGATCTGCATCACCTGCTGCTTCCACGGTGTCGAGCCGACCAGCTGGCCGCACTTGAGGTCCTGCAGGTTGTCGCCGCCGATCGCCGCCGCGCAGCACACCACGCCGCCGATCAGGATCGCCGCGACCGGGCCGGCCGGGCTCTTGAGCCCGAGCGCCAGCAGCAGCAGCGCCGACACCAGGATCGTCGAGATCGTGATGCCCGAGACCGGGTTGTTCGACGAGCCGACGAGGCCCGCCATGTACGATGCGACCGCCGAGAACAGGAAGCCGGCGACCACCATCACCACGGCCATGACCGCGCTGATGCCGATCGAGTCCGTGAAGTGCCAGAAGATGAAGAACAACGGCACCACCGACACGCCGATCAAGATGAGGATGATGTTCATCGGCATGTCGCGCTCGGTGCGCGGCACCGCATCCTGCCCGCCCTCCTTGCGCTTCTTGTACGCATCGAGCCCGGCCGTGATTCCGCCGAGCAGCGAGCGGCGCAGCTTGTACAGCGACCACACGCCGCCGACCAGCATGCCGCCGACCCCGAGGAATCGCGTCACGTACTTGTGGAACGCGCTCGCGGCTCCGAGCGCATCGGCGCCCTGCAGCGCCTGCGCGAGCGTCATCGGCAGGTGCGTCACCTGGTCGATCTTCTCGGTCAAGATCGCCGACGGGTCGCCGAATGTCGCGAACAGCGGCACCGCGATCCATCGGTTGAGCACGGAGCCGGAGAAGATCACCGCGGCGACGTTGAAGCCCACGATGTAGCCCACCGACAGCAGCGCCGGCGATGCATTGATGCCGAAGTAGAACGGCGCGCCGCTCTTGACCGCCGCCACGCCGCCGGCCGCGGGGGCCGCCGCTGCCGTCGCCGTCCCGCCGGTGATCCAGCCGCCGAACTGCACGACCTCGGCCCACAGCTTGAGCCCGGTCGAGCCGACCTTGACCACCGCGCCGATCACGCCCGCGAGCACGAGCGTTGCCAGCCCGCCGCCGCCCTCGGCGCCGACCTTGAGCACCTCGGCCGTCGCCACGCCTTCCGGGAACTGCAGCGGCTGGTCGATGATCAGCGCCCGGCGCAACGGGATCGTGAACAGCACACCCAGGATGCCGCCGAACCCGGCGATCAGCGTGGTCTCGACATACGAGAACCGCTCCCACCCGGCGACCTGCAGAATCACCAGCGCGGGCAGCGTGAAGATCGCGCCCGACGCCAGTCCCTCACCAGATGCCGCCGCCGTCTGCACGGCGTTGTTCTGCAGGATGTTGCCCGTCCGCAGCGCGCGCAGGATGCCCATCGAGATCACGGCCGCCGGCACCGACGCCGACACCGTCATGCCTGCAAACATGCCCAGGTAGGCATTGGCGCCGGCGAGGATCACCGAGAGCAAGCAACCGAGGATGATGACCCCGACCGTGAGCTCAGGCAGCGTCGTGCTTGCCGGGATATACGGTTCGACCTTGCCGGCCGGTACAGAGGGGCGCGCCGCTTCTGCCATGCCGGAACTGTCCTCGCGGTCCGCCCCGTCGGTCAAGCGCGATTCGCACTCTCTGGAGCGCAGACCGCCGTCCGCCGCGCCGGGGCTGACTGGCGGGCAGGCGCATCCTCGAAACCGCCGATGGAAAGCCCGCACAGAGACAACCCCCACACCACATCGAATCGAGCTTTGTACCGCGGGGCTCGTTGCCAACCATCCGCTCCGGCGAGGGATCGCGGGCTTGAGTCAAGGCCGCCACGCTTCCAAATGAACAAAAAAGAGACCGAAATGCGGACAGGTGCGCCATATTGAAATTACAACACGAGCAGCTGTTGCCAGTCTGGTTCCTGATCTTCGATCGCAGCGAGTAGGACCAATGCAGTACCGACTGCGCCAGAAAGCAACCTTGTGTCGATTTTCCAGGAAGGAACTCGATCGTCGACCTTCCAGTATGCGTAACCAGCGATCCCGGATCCTGGCTTCTTGCAGCGCAAGACCTGCCCAATCCAGTGAATTGCCTCGGCTCGCATCGCTAGGATTCTCGTGCGCTGGAAGGCGATATTGTAAATGTGAGCGAGGCCTGCGGCACCATGACAAAAGCCCGCATCGGGAATCTCTTGTGCGGCGAGCGGGCGACGCAGTTGCTCTAGTAAACGGAGCGCCTCGTCCTCGAGGTGACCC
>DATIPJ010000026.1:0-33545 GCA_035472155.1 Kofleriaceae bacterium | reverse complement strand
GGCTCGAGGTGATGCGCGATGGCGCGATCGTCGCGACCGCGAGCTGGAACAGTGTGCTGCCGGTCGATGGCGGCACGTACCGCATCTCGGCACGCGCGCCCGACCGCGTCGCGTGGGCGGAGACCGTGACCATCGCGGTCGAGGGCGAGGCCAAGATCGTCGAGGTCCCCAGGCTGCCCCCGGTCCTTCGTGCACCGGAGCCGAGCATCGACCGCGCAGGCGCGGGCCCCGGCGCCGTACCAGCTCGCCCCACGCCAGCGGTGCAGGTGGCGGAGGGCTCGACGTGGACCGGCAAGCGCAGGCTCGCGGTCGGGCTCGCCGGCGTCGGTGCGGCCGCGCTCGGCGCCGGGACGGTGCTCGGGCTCCAGTCCAACCGCAAGCGCAACGAGATCGACACGCTGTGCCCCGATCCGCACGTCCGGTGCGACGCCGCGGACCGCGCCAATGCGCTGAGCGCCTCGGCGAGCCACCTCGCGATCGGCGCCGACGTGGCCTTCGGCGTCGCGGCCGCCGCGGCGACCGCGGCCGTGATCCTGTGGATGACCGGCGCGCCGGAATCGCGGGCGATCGCGATCGCGCCGGCGGCATCACCCGGGCAATTCGCAGTCACCGCGAGCCGGAGCTGGTGATGCGGTATCGCCGACTGACACTCTGCTGCGCGACCGCCAGTGCGCTTGTCGGGTGCAAGATCGGAAGCGATCACTTCTTCGCAGACGGCGGCGATGGCGCGGCCACGCAGGACGTGGACGCCGCGATCGAGCACCCGTCGGGCAAGATCGCCTTTGCCGCGTACATGAAAGCGTCCAACACCCGCGCCGGCGACGCGTTTGGAACCAGTGTCGCGCTCTCCCTCGACGGCAAGACGTTCGCCGTCGGTGCACCGCGCGAGAACAGCGGCAGCATCAGCAACCAGGCCGACGACAGCGCCAACGACGCGGGCGCGGTCTATGTGTTCACCTATGACGGCGCGACGTGGATGCAGCAGGCCTACCTCAAGGCGGAGCGCCCCGGCGAGGATGATCTGTTCGGCACCCGGGTGGCGCTGTCGGCCGACGGCTCGGTCTTGGCAGTCGGCGCGGCGTCGGAGGACGGCAACGCGCGCATGATCAACGGCGACCAGACCGACAACACGGCGCCCGCAGCCGGCGCCGCCTACGTGTTCCGGCGCAGCGGGACCTCGTGGCACCAGGAGGCGTATATCAAGCCGTCGAACCTGGATGCCTACGACGCCTTCGGCAGCGGCGTCTCGCTGTCCGCGGACGGCTCGATCCTCGCGGTCGGTGCGACCGGCGAATCCGGCAACGGCAGCGCACCCGGCAACAACGCGCTGATGTCCGCGGGCGCGGCCTATGTCTTTGCGTTCAATGGCTCGATCTGGTCGCAGCAGAGCTACATCAAGCCATTGTCACCGGTCGGCATGATCCAGTTCGGCGCGGCGATCGCGCTCTCGGGCGACGGCAGCCGCCTCGCGGTCGGCGTCGACCGCGAGGCGAGCTACGGCGAGGTCTACGTGTTCGCGCGCAACGGCACCATGTGGGCGCAGGAGCTGCGCTACCAGAGCGCGGACGCCCATACCGGGCTCGGCAACAGTGTTGCGCTGTCGCACGATGGCTCCCTCCTCACGGTCGGCGCGGCGCGCGACAGCGTGAACGCTCCCGGCGGTGCCGTCTTCACGTTCACGCGCAGCGGCACGGACTGGTCGGCGCGCTCGGCGGCGCTCACGCCCAACCGGGCCCGGGGGGATGACGACTTCGGTGCCAGCGTGGCGCTCTCCGAGGACGGCAGCCTCCTGGCGGTGGGCGTCTCGCTGGAGGACGGCAAGGACAAAGGCGTGGGCGGCGACCCTGCGAACGTGGGAACGGACGACTCCGGCGCGGTCTACCTGTTCACGCGCAGCGGCTCGGACTGGGCGCAGCAGACCTACGTCAAGGCATGCAACACGGCGACCGGCGCCAAGCTCGGCGGAAGCGTCGCGCTCTCGCCCGACGGCAAGACGCTCGCCGCGGGCGCCGCGGCCGAGACCAGCAGCGCCACGGGCGTCACCATGGGCCCGTGTGGCACGGATACCGGCGCGCTCGAGGCGGGCGCCGCGTACATCTATCGTTGATTCGACAGGGCGCGCATTGCCGCCGTAGCGACCGCGCCACAGCGGAGAATTGGCGCACGCATCGGCGCGTGCAGCGCGGCCGATTGCGCTCGGTTGTGTGTGGCACGTTGCATGAACCGCGGCACCACAGACCAATTCTTGGAGCCCTTCATGCCCGTAGCCTTGCCGCGCTGGCTGAACGCATTCGCGTTCGCCGCCCTTGCTGTCGGATGTGCTTCGCATCGCCCTGTGGACGGCGATCCGGGGGACGTCGGCGAGCCTCAATCCGATCCCACGGTCGATCCGTCGACCGATCCGGCGTCCGTTCCAACGGCGACCGAGCCGCCCGTTCCGGCTCCGACGCCCGGGCCCGCCCCGGCGCCGGCGCCGGATCCCGCGCCGGTGCCCGCGCCACAGGCGTGCTCGATGGCCACACCGGGCACCGTGCTGCTCTCGCTCGACACAGGGCGCAGCGCGCTCGATCTGCGCGTGGACCTCGCGACCGACGCCAGGAACAACATCTTCCAGGTGCGCGGCAACGACGGTTCGTTCATGCTCACGAAGTACGGGCCCGACGGCGCGATGGTGTATCGCGTGGGCTTCGGTGAGGCGGTGGCAACGGACGCCGCCGGCAATGCGTATGTCGCGGCGTCGTTCAGTGCGCCGATCGATGTCGGGCTCGGCGAGATGACGCCGGAGGGCAATGTCGATGTCTTCCTCGCCAAGCTGTCCCCCGACGGCCACGTGCTGTTCGCCCGCCCGCTCCACCTGTGCGGTGACGGTGTGCGCGCGGTCGCAGTGGCCGCCGACGGCCGGATCGCCGTGTCGGGCGACGCCATGGGCACAGTTGTGCTCGACGCGCACGGTGAGCTGCTGTTCGACCGCGCGTTCGCGGGCGACCTCGCGTTCGATTCGGAGGGGAGCCTCATTGTCGCCGGCAGCTTCATGGGCACGATCTACTTCGGCAGCGGCGTTGGCTTCACGACCGCGGGCGACCTCGACGGCTTCGTGGTCAAGCTCGACAGCCGCGGCAACCACGTGTGGAGCTACCAGTTCGGCGACGCCAGCCTGCCGGTGATGCAGCGCCCGTCGAGCGTGGTGATCTCGATGCCGACCCGCCAGGCGGTCGACGCCGTCGCGGTCGGCCCCAATGATGAGGTCGTGATCGCCGGTGAGTTCGAGAACGACCTCAAGCTGTTCGGGACCGACCATGTCGCGGGCCGCATCCCGGAGGCGTCGGTCCAGCTGCGGTCCGGCGTGTTCACCGTGCGGTTCGCGGCCTCGGGGACCGCAATGGCGCAGAACGTCCAGACCGGGTTCGACGGCTACGCCGATGTCGCCGTCGACCGGGCGGGCCATGTGGCGACCACGGGCATGGAGCTGGCGGAGGCTGCGCCGCCGTTCCGGTACGCCCGCCTCGACGTCACCGACGCGAGCGCCGCCGGCCGGCTGTTCCGCACCAACGAGATCGGCGCCGGCCATGCGGTCGCGTTCGACGCCTGCGGCAACCTCGTGTGGTCGGCGGCGGTCCGGACCGCCGGCCCTGCGATGGAGGAGCGGCTGGTCAAGCTCGTGCCCTGACGATGGACGCGATGGCGGTGGTTGTCGCAACGTCTCGCACCGTGTGCGTCACGTGAAAACAACGATCGCTCATTGAGAACTCACTCGCACTCTCGCTACGGTGGCTCCCTCGTTCGAGGGAGGAGACCGAATGCGAAGTCATGCGTTGTCGAATCGTTGGGTGTCGGCCGCTGCCATCGTCGGCGCGGCCCTGTCGTTCCCGGGCTGCGCCACCGAGGATCCGTCACAGGCACAGCCGGTCCGCGATCCGGACAGTGAGGGCGCGCCGATCGATGCGGTGATGCCCCACTGGGATTCGCTCGTCGCGCGCAGCGGCGGTGCGCTCGCGGTCCGCTGGAGCGCGTACGGAACGCCGATCAGCGTGTTCGGCCCGCTGTCGGCACCCGTCGCCGCCTCGCCCGGCGCCGCGCGCCACTTCCTCGCCGACAACGCCGGGCTGCTCCAGCTCTCGAGCGGCCTGGGCGAGCTCGACGACGACGCCACGGTCGAGAGCCCGCTCGGCACCCACATCTCGTTCGCGCAGCGCATCCACGGCGTCCGGGTCCACGGCGCCGAGGTCAAGCTGAGCTTCAACCGCGACGGCCGCATCGTCGCGCTCGCCAACACCTCGGTTCCGAACCTCAGCGTCGATACCCAGCCGCTGATCTCCGGCCCGCGCGCGCTCGCGACGGCGCTCGCGACCGTGCCCGCGGCCGATCTGGACGACAGCGATGCGCCCGCGGTGCCCGAGCTCGTGATCTACACCGGCGCGGCCGCCCCGGCGCTCGCCTACCGCGCCGTGATCGCGACCACCGGCCCCACGCTCGAGTCCTTCATCGACGCCAGGACCGGCGCGGTGATCGGCGAGCCCGCCGACCTCAATCGCTACGTCAACGGCACCGGCCAGGTGTTCAAGGACAACGCCGTCGTCGCGACCCAGAACAACAACCTGGTCGACAGCAATGACGCCAACGCGGCCGTGCCGACCGCGGCGTACTCGACGGTCACCCTGCAGGGCCTCAATGGCAACAACCGGCTCGACGGCACGTTTGCCTCGGGCTCGAACTCGCGCACGCGCGCGGTCGGCACCAACAACAACTTCATCTTCCTGCGCCACAGCAACGCGTTCAGCGAGACGATGGCGTACTTCCACATCGACTTCGCACAGCGCTACATCCAGTCGCTCGGGTTCACCAACGTGAACAATCGCCAGCAGGTATTCGCGATCGACCGCTCGACGGCCGACAATTCATCGTACTCGCCCGGGACCCGGCGGATCACGTACGGCACCGGCGGGGTCGACGACGCCGAGGACGGCGAGGTGATCATCCACGAGTACGGCCACTCGGTGCAGGACAACCAGGTCCCCGGCTTCGGCGCCACCGAGGAGGGCGGCGCGATGGGCGAGGGCTTCGGCGACTACCTCGGGGCCACCGTGAGCGCCAGCCTCACCGGCAGCTTCCAGATCACCTGTATCGCCGAGTGGGACGCGACGTCGTACGCCGCGGGCGTGCCGCACTGCCTGCGCCGGCTCGACTCGACCAAGCACTATCCGCAGGACCAGGACGGCGAGGTCCACGACGACGGCGAGATGTGGTCGGCGTCGCTGTTCCAGATCCGCACGGCGCTCGGCGCGGCGACCGCCGACAAGGTGATCATCCAGGCGCACTTCCTGTTGTCGTCGCGCGCGAACTTCCGCGACGGCTCGAACGCGCTGGTGACCGCGGCGATCAACCTCGGGCTCACCACTGCGCAGGTAAACAGTGTGCGCACGATCCTGCGGAATCGCGGATTCACGGTGACCGCCTGAGTCGCGCCAGACGATCGTAGACTGCGCCATGCGCAAGCGACTCCTTATTTTCGCGACGATCGTGCTCTCTACCGCGCCGGTCCTCGCCGACGCGCCGGGAGGCTCGCCCAAGACCATGTCTCGCTCCGGGATTCCGTACAAGCCCGACGACGATCAGGCCGGCCCCAAGGAAGTCGTCGACGCGATCCGCGCGCGCCGTCCGGGGGGCAAGCTGCTCAATCTCGACCGCATCCTGTTGCACAGCCCCGCGTTCGCCAAGGGATGGAACGGTCTGTTCGGCGCGATCCGCGGCCAGCTCGCCGTGCCACCCAAGCTGCGCGAGCTCGCGATCATGGCGGTCGGCGCGCTGAACCAGGCCGACTACGAGTGGGTCCAGCACGAGCCCGAGTTTCTGAAGGCGGGCGGCACGCAGGCCCAGCTCGCGGCGCTCAAGAACGTGCCCTCGGCGCTCAAGAACGACAAGCTGTTCGACGAGCCGGAGCGCGCAACGCTGGCGCTCACGCTCGAGATGACGCGATCGATCAAGGTCTCCGACGCCACGCTCAAGCGCGTGCGCGGCCTCTTGCCGCTCGATCAGGTCGTCGAGCTGATCGGCACGATCGCGGGCTACAACATGGCGTCGCGGTTCCTCGTCGCGACCGGGGTCGAGCTCGAATAGATCGGCTCAGCGTCGAGCGTAGTGCGCGTGGCGCAGTACCGAATGCAGCAATTAAGTGCGGGGAATTTTCGGATGCCAGTGTATGCGGAGTCTGCTCGCGTTCGCACCCCGACGCGCGCTACCCTGGCGAGCAGTATGCAAGCGAAACGGGACGTGTGAGGGAGCCCGCGGCGACGCGGATGCCGCGGTGGACGCGCTATGGCTGGGCGCTGCTCGCCGTCGCGCTGGCGATCCTGCTGCGCTGGTTCGCCGATCCGCGGCTCGGCACGCAGCTGCCGTATGGCTCGGTGCTCGTGGCGACGATCGCCGTCGCGTGGTTCGTCGGGCTGCGGCCCGCGCTGCTCGTGGTCTTCCTCGGCGGCATCGCCGCCAACTTCTTTCTGCAGCAACCGCGCTGGAGCTTCGAGCCCGGCCCCGACAAGCAGAGCTGGGGGCTCGTGGTGTTCATGTTCCTGGGCACGGTGATCTCGCTGCTCGGCGGGCGCGCCCACGCCCAGCGCGCCCGCGCGGAGTCCACCGCCGAGACGCTGCGCGGCGCCGAGGCCGCCCTGCGCGAGGCGCGCGACGAGCTCGAGCTGCGCGTCCGCGAACGCACCGCCGAGCTCGCGCGCACCCACGACTCGCTGCAGGACCTCGAGGCCGAGAACCACCGGATGCAGGACTCCGCGCGCATGCAGAGCGAGTTTCTCGCCAACATGAGCCACGAGCTGCGCACGCCGCTCAACGCGATCATCGGGTTCTCCGATCTCATGTACCGAGGCGTCACCGGGTCGCTCAACGCCGAGCAGCGCGAGTTCCTGGGCGACATCCTGACGAGCTCGCGCCACCTGCTCGGCCTGATCAATGATGTGCTCGACCTCGCCAAGGTCGAATCGGGGACGCTGGTCGTCGTGCCGCAACCGGTCGAGCTGACGCGCGTGATCGGCGAGGTGCGCGACATCCTGCGCGGCCTGGCGGTGGGGCGCAGCGTCGAGCTCGACCTCCACCTCGCGGACGACCTCGGCAGCGTCTTCGTCGATCCGGCGAAGCTCAAGCAGATCCTTTACAATTACATCTCCAACGCGCTCAAGTTCACGCCCGAGGGCGGCCGGGTCACGATCCGCGCCGAGCTGGTCGGCGAAGCGTTCCGCGTCGAGGTCGAGGACACCGGGATCGGGATCGCGAAGGAAGACCTCCGCCACCTGTTCGTCGCGTTCCGCCAGCTCGACGCGGGGCTGACCAAGCGCTACCCGGGCACCGGCCTGGGTCTCGTGCTGTCCAAGCGGCTCGCCGAGGCGCACGGCGGCACGGTCGGCGTTCACAGCGAGCGCGGCGTCGGCAGCACGTTCTGGGTCGAGCTGCCGCGCCGGGCGATCACCGCGCCGTCACGCGCCGAGAAGCGCCTGCGCACCGAGCCGCGCCAGAGCACCAGCTAGCAGCTAGCGCGGGACCTTTTCTTTCTTGGCCTCTGCCCGGGACTCGGCGAGCGCGGCCTTGAGCGACTCGGTGCTCTCCGACGGTGGGGCCGTCCCCGCCAGCTGCTTGGCGTTCGCGTTGCCGGCGAGCGCCGCCGCGGCGTTGAGGGCCGTCTGGGCGGCCTGCGCAGCCTGCGCGTTCGGGCCGCCGGCGAGCAGCTCGATCGGCACGGGGAGCACGATCGTCATGTTGGGCTGCGACGCGACCTCGACCATCGTCTGGTAGAGCCGGAGCTGCAGCGCCGCCGGGTCGCTGGCCATCAGCCGCGCCGCCTCGGCGAGGCGCTGCGCCGCCTGGAGCTCGCCCTCGGACATGATGATCTTGGCGCGCCGCTCGCGCTCGGGCTCCGCCTGGCGCGCCATCGCGCGCTTCATCTCCGCCGGCAGCGAGATGTCCTTGATCTCGACCGCCGTGATGTTGACGCCCCACTGCTCGACGCGCGCCTCGAGGATCTCCATGACCTCGGTGTTGATCTCGGCGCGCTTGGCGAGCACCTCGTCGAGCTCCATCCGACCGATGATCGAGCGCAGCGTGGTGGCCGCGAGCTGCAGCGTCGCCGGCATGTACTGCTCGACTTGCAGGATTGCATCCATCGGCGAGGCGATCTCGATGTAGACCACCGCGTCGACGCCGATCGAGATGTTGTCGCGCGTGATGACCTCTTGCGGCGGAATCTGGATCACCTTGGTGCGGGTATCGACCACCGTTGCGCGGTCGACGCCGAACGGCAACATCAGCACGAGGCCCGGTCCGAGGGCACTCTTGCGCGCACGCCCCAGGCGAAACACGATCGCGCGCTCGTACTCGCGAAGCACACGCAGGCTGGTGAGCGCACCGATGCCCGCGAAAAATGCCACTCCCAGCGCGATGAACAGAAACATGGCTATGTATAGCCCGAACCGAGTGACGCGCGACTAGCGATGATCGAGGGCAGACGCCAGGACGCGCGCAACATGGACAGCCGCGCGCCCTGCCCCGTCGGCGATCTGGTGCCGGCAGCTCGTGCCATCGGCGACGACCAGGGCGTCGGCGGGGGCGGCGCGCACGGCCGGGAGCAGGCTGCGCTCCGCCATGCGCATCGAGATGTCATGGTGCTCGGCCTCGTAGCCAAACGCGCCGGCCATGCCGCAACAGCTCGATTCGATGACCTGGACGGTCAGCCCGGGGACCAGGCGCAACGCGGCGACGACGTCGGGCATCGCCCCGAGCGCCTTCTGGTGGCAGTGGCCGTGCAGGTATGCCGTGCGCGGCGCGCCGGAGAGCGGCAGCGCGAGCGTCCCGCGGCGGCTCTCGGCGACCAGCAGCTCCTCGAGCAGCACGGCCTGGCGCGCGATCGCGGCCACCGCCGGGGCGCGAACGACCACCGCGAGCTCGTCGCGCAGCGTCAAGAGGCACGACGGCTCGATCCCGACGATCGGCACGCCGCGCTCGGCGTGGGGCCCGAGCGCCTCGACGAGCCGGGTGAGCTCGACGCGGGCCTCATCGACCAGCCCGGCGCTGAGGAACGTGCGACCGCAGCACAGGGGGCGCTCCGAGCCGTCCTCGACGACGGTGTAGCCGGCGGCCTCGAGCACCGCCCGCGTCGCCCGCGCGTTCTCGGGCTCGAAGTAGCGCGAGAAGCAATCGGGCAGCAGCACGACTTCTTTGCCCGATGGGCCCGGGTGCGACGTCCGCGGTGCCCGGTAGATATCGGTGCGCCAGGCCGGTAGCGTGCGCTTGCGGCTCAGGCCGACCAGCTTCTCTCCGAGCGCCGGCAGGCCCGGCAGGTGGTTGCGCAGGTTGATCAGCGGCGCGAACCGGCGCGCGAGGTGCGCATAGCGCGGCAGATAAGCAGTCATCCGGGTCTGCGCCGAGATCCCGTGTCGCGCATGGTAGTGATGCAGGAACTCGATCTTCATGCGCGACATGTCGACGCCGGTCGGGCACTCGCGCCGGCACGCCTTGCACCCGACGCACAGGTCCATGGTCTCCTTCATCGCGTCGGAGGTCAGCGCGTCGGGACCGAGCTGGCCGCTGAGCGCCAGCCGCAGGCTGTTGGCGCGGCCGCGCGTGGCGTCGCGCTCGTCGCCGGTCGCCTGATAGCTCGGGCACATCACCGCGTCGAACTTTCGGCAGCTGCCGTTGTTGTTGCACATCTCGGTCGCTGCCAGAAGGCCGCCCGCGTCGGACCAGTCGAGCGCAGGCGCGAGCGGCAGCGGCGCGTAGCCCGGCTTGTAGCGAAACAGCCGGCGGTCATCCATCCGCGGCGCGCGCACGATCTTGCCCGGGTTGAAGAGGCCGTTGGGGTCGAATGCGTCCTTCACCGCCTCGAACGCGCGCACCATGCGGTCGCCGAACATCATGGTGTGGAACTCCGAGCGGCTCAGACCATCACCGTGCTCGCCGGAGTGCGACCCGCGGTACTCCTTGACGATCGCAAACGCCTCCTCGGCGATCGCGCGCATCGTCCGGGCACCGGACTCGTCCTTCATGTTGAGGATCGGGCGCACGTGCAGGCAGCCGACCGACGCGTGCGCGTACCACGTGCCCTCGGTGCCGTGGCGCTCGAACAGCCGGGTCAGCCGGTCGGTGAACTCGGCCAGGTGCGGCAGCGGCACCGCGCAGTCCTCGATGAACGACACCGGCTTTCCATCGCCCTTCATCGACATCATGATGTTGAGGCCGGCCTTGCGCACCGCCGTCATCTCGGCCTGGGACGCAGCGTCCGGCAGCCGGACGATCGCATCCGGGTAGCCGTGGTCGGCGAGCAGCTGGTCGAGCCGGCCGATCGACTCGACGAGCGGCGCGCGGTCGTCGCCCGCAAACTCGACGAGCAGGATCGCATCGGGCGCGCCCCGCACGTGGCGGTCGAGGGCAGCGCGAAACACCGGCAGCGCGCGCGCGAGCTCCATCATCTTGCGGTCGACCAGCTCGACCGCGGTGGGCCGCAGCTCGACCATGTGCCGCGTCATGTCCATCGCGTCTGCGAACCGCGCGAAGTGGCAGACCGCACCGACCCGGTGAGCCGGGATCCGCGCGAGCCGGAGCTTGATGCGCGTGAAGAACCCGAGCGTGCCCTCGGAGCCGACCAGGAGCCTCGCCAGGTTGGGCCGCGGCTCGCCGAGCGCGTCGAGGTTGTAGCCGCCGACCCGGCGCATCACCTGCGGCGTGCGCAGCGCGATCTCCTCGGCGTTGTCGGCGTACAGCGCGCGCATCGCCGCCGCCAGCTCCGCGACGCGCGCCGGCCCGGCGCCCGGTGCGAGCTCGCCGAACACCGCGCGCGTGCCGTCGGCGAGCACCGCCTCGACCTCGAGCACGTTGTGCACCATGATGCCGTACTGGATCGATCGCGTGCCGGCCGAGTTGTTGCCGGTCATCCCGCCCAGCGTCGCGTGCGCCGATGTCGAGACGTCGACCGGGAAGTGCCAGCCGGTCGGCTTCAGCCGGCGGTTGAGCTCGTCGAGCACGATGCCGGGCTGGACCACCGCGGTGCCGGCGGCCTCATCGACCTCGAGCACGCCATTCATGTGGCGACTCGTGTCCATGACGACGGCCTCGCCGAGCGGCTGCCCGTTCTGCGAGCTGCCGCCGCCGCGCGGGATCACCGGGAAGCCCTCCGTGCGCGCGAGCGCGATCGCCGCCGCGACGTCGTCGGCGTCGCGCGGCATCACCACGCCGATCGGCTCGATCTGGTAGATCGACGCGTCGGTCGAGTACCGCCCGCGCGTGAATGCATCGAACAGCACCTCGCCGCGCACGACCTCGCCCAGCCGCGCGGCCAGCTTCGGATCCCCGATGCGCCTGCCCATGCCGCTTACGGGGCTTCCGAGGTCACCCGCGCGGTCGGCAGCCCGGGATCGGGATCGTCGACGAACTTGCGGTCCGGACGCATGGTGAACGACAGCACGCTGCCGATGACCAGCAGCACGATCGAGGTGATGAACGGCAGGTGCCAGTCGTAGTGGGTGGCGTCGATCTTCGTGGCATCGAGGATGTAGCCGAACACCGGCGGCGACACGATCGCCGCCAGCGCCGACCCACTGTTCATCAGGCCGCTCGCCGTGCCGGCATGCTGTGGCGCGATGTCCATCGGCACCGCCCAGATCGGTCGTGAAGACCACCGGCGTCAGGCATGCGGCCGCGCCGAGCATGCCGGGGATGATCACCACGAGTCGCGAGAACGTGACGCGGCCGGTGCGCCGCAATACGTAGTCGCTGATCAAGCCGCCCAGCGTGTCGCCCACGACGCCGGCGAGGAACACGCCGCTCGAGTACAGCGCGGACGACTTCAGATCGAGGTGGATGTCTTTGTTGTCGCGGAAGAACTGCGGGATCCAGGTCAGGAACACCCACAGCGACCACCCGTAGCAGAAGTACGTCGCCGTCACCGGCAGGATGCGCAGGATCAGCCGCCGCCACGGCACCTGTGTGCGGGGCTTCGTTGCAGCGGCAGCCGGCAGCCGCGCGAGGTCGTCCGGCGTGACGGCGCTGTGCTGCCGCGGGTCGTCGCGGAAGTACAGCCACCACGCAATGACCCAGATCAGGCTCACCACGCCGAGCACGAAGAACGCGGCGCGCCAGCTCCGCCATGCGATGAGCGCCACGACGATCGGCGGCGTCACCGCGTTGCCGAAGCGAGCGAACGCGTGCGTGATGCCTTGTGCGAAGCCGCGCAGGCCGGTCGGCGTCCAGTTCTGCATCGCGCGCGTCGCGGTCGGGAACGTCGCACCCTCGCCGAAGCCGAGCGCGACGCGGAACAGGAACAGCGAGACCAGGCCGGTCGCGAGCCCGGTGATCGCAGTCGCGACTGCCCAGATCGCGCCGCACACGAACAGTGTCTTGCGCGGGCCGAAGCGATCGCCGATCCGGCCGCCGATGACCTGAAACAGCAGATAGGGATAGGCGAACGCCGAGAACGCGAAGCCGTATTGCGCCTTCGAAAGCCCGAACTCCTTCTGGATATCGCTCGCTGCCGACGAGATATTGACTCGATCGACATAGGTCAGGAAGTACATCAGACACAAGAGCCCGAGCACCATGTTGGGTGCGCTGAGCAGCCTCGATCCGCTGGCCTTGCGGTCTGTCATGTTCGTCCTCCTCTGGGCTCGCTGGTCAGAAACTTCATCGCTTCCTGCGTTCCACCGGACTGATGCGGCACGCCCGCGAGCACCAGCCCCATCTCCACCCCGGCGAGCGTTCCCATCAGCATCAGGTCGTTGAAGTCACCCACGTGCCCGATCCGGAACACCTTGCCGGCGAGCCTGCCGAGGCCAACGCCGAGCGACATGTCGAATCGCGACAGCACCGCAGCGCGGAACGCCTCGGCGTCGTGGCCCGCCGGCATCATCACGGCCGTGAGCACATTCGAGTATTCGGCGGGCTCGGCGCACAGGATCTCGAGGCCCCACCCGCGCACCGCGCGCCGGGTCGCCTCGGCGTGGCGCGCGTGGCGCGCGTACACCGCCGCCAGCCCTTCCTCGCGCAGCATTGCGAGCGCCTCGCGCAGGCCGTAGAGCAGACCCGTCGCCGGCGTGTACGGGAAGAATCCGCTCTTGTTGATCTTGATCATCTCCTCCCAGTCCCAGTACGAGCGCGGCATGCCGCCCTGTCGGGCCGCGGCGAGCGCCTTGTCGCTGATCGCGTTCATGCCCAGCCCGGGCGGCAGCATCAGCCCTTTCTGCGAGCACGCGACGCTCACGTCGGCGCCCCACTCGTCGTGCCGGTACTCGATCGACCCGAGCGACGAGATGGTATCGACCATCAGCAGCGCACCGTGCCGCGCGCGATCGATCGCCTGGCGGATCAGCGGAATGCGGGTGGTCGCACCGGTCGAGGTCTCGTTGTGGACCACCATCACGGCCTTGATCGCGCCCTGGCGATCCTCGGTGAGCCGCGCCTCGACGACGGCCGGGTCGACACCGTGCCGCCAGTCGCCCGGAACGAATTCGACCGCGAGCCCGAGCCGCTCGGCCATCCGCTTCCACAGCGTGGCGAATTGCCCCGTCTCGAACATCAGCACTTTATCGCCAGCCTTGAGTGTATTGACGATTGCAGCTTCCCAGGCGCCTGTACCCGACGACGGAAACACGATCACCGGGCCGCGGGTGCCGTACACCGCGCCGAGTCCCTCGAAGATCTCGGCCGAGAGCCGCGCGAAATCCGGGCCGCGGTGATCGATCGTCGGGCGATCCATCGCGCGCAGCACGCGATCGGGAACATTGGTGGGCCCCGGAATCTGAAGGAAATGACGGCCACTTCGGAAGCCGGCCGGGCCAGCTATGCCCGGGCCGGCGATGCCCGGCTCTTTCGCGGCTGGTTGCATGGTGGCGGCAGCATACTCCCCGCCTGTCGCAGCCTGCTACCTGCTCGCGGTGTTCAGGTCGTCGGCGCGCAGACTACCTGTCGCCCACGTGTCGGTAGACGGGATCAACCATGCATGCGACCGATCCGACCTGTGACCCATCTGCGAACGATTCAATGAGCAGCTCTCCGGTGAGCCAGGGATTGTTGATGATCGACCGCACGGCGGTGCCACCTCTTAGGCAGTGCTCGCCATGTCGCCGGCCGAATCACGTAGTCCCGGTCAACGACTCCTCGGTCGATTCGCCATCGACGATCCGCTGTGCGAGCTTGGTCGGTATCGCGAGGTCGCCGCTCGCGAGCTTGATCGCGAAGGGGACCGGCGTGTCCTTGGTCTCGATCCACCGGCCGCCGTGCGAGCGCGACAGCTCACCCGCGAGCGCGGCGAGCTCGAACACCGCGGGCCAGTAGAACGCGGCGTTGCGCTCGCGATCGAGCGGCGCCTTGCGCCGGTTGGCCTCGACCGTGCGCAGGGCGGTGGCCATGTCGGTCACGCCGACATTGGTGCGCGTGTAGTGCGCCAGCTCGGAAAACGCGACATCGATGATCGCGGCCACGCTCGCGGGCTGGGCGGGTGCGATCAGCGTGTCACCCGCCCGATCGCTGGTGCCTGCGCCCGCGCGCACCACGGCGTCGTAGAGAAAGCTCGGAAGCGCTGCGTTGGACGCGTAGCGCACCTCGCCCTTGCCGCCGTAGCGGGTCTCGATCACGCGCCGGGCATTGAGCACGCGCGCGACCGCGATGATCGTCGACAGCGAGGGCACGCGCGACATCTGCCCCGCCGAGCGCTCGTCCTCGACGAGCACGATCGCTCCGCCTGCCGGCTGCGGCCGGATGCGATCGATCTTGTGGACCCGCGCCCACACCTGGCAAGGGTAGCATCTCCTCGCCGCGCGCCATGGCACGAAATCGTGCGCCGCGGTTCAGCGCAACTTAGCGCGCCTCGGCGAGCCGCGTGCCGCAGTCCAGGCAGAACCGGTACACCGCGGGGTTCGCGGCGTGGCAGTTCGGGCATTGCTTGAGCGTGAGCACCGGGCCGGTGTACTCGCGCGGGACGAGCCGGCCGCGCGCCAGCGGTGGCTCGAAGTCGCGCGGGATCACGACGCCGATCGTGCCCGAGAACGTCTCCACCTCGGTGAGCGTTTCCTGGATCGCGCCGCACGAGAAGCACAGCTGCGAGCTGCGCGGCACCTCGCGGCCGCAGCGCACGCATGCGATGCCCGCCTGGCGCACATCGACGACGACGCACTGCCCCTGATCGGCCAGATCGAGCGCGTCCTGCTCGCTGGTGCAATAGCGCACCGTCTTGCGGCACGTGTTGCAGTGGCGGACATCCGGCTGATCGGTGGGCTCGAGCTGGCCCCAGTCCATCTTGCACGGGATCTCGAACGCGACCCGACAGCCCTCGACCACCGGCCGCGCGACCCGCATCCGCCAGTCGACATCGATCGACGCCGCGAGGTCGCGCAACCGCTCGGTGGCCGACACGAACGCGGCCTTCTGCGTGGGCGTGTCGATCGGCGCGTCGATGATCGCCTGCTGCACGCGCAGGAACTCGGCGCGCACCAGCTCGCCGCGCTCCTCGAGCCAGTCGGCGTAGATCGTGCGGCTATCATCATCGCCGCGCGCGATGCCGTCGAGCAGGCCGGCCTCGATCGACCCGAGCCGACCATCGACCTCCTCGAGCTGGAGCACGAACGCGCCGATGTAGAGCCGGTCGTGCTCGCCGAACACCTCGGGCTGCGCGATCCGCTTGCCGTTGATCCGCGTGCCGCGCTCGCTGTTGAGGTCGTCGACGACCCAGACGCCCTCCTGCACGGTCACCAGGCAATGCCGCGCGGAGACCGTGAGATCGCTGAGCACCAGGTCATTGCCGGGTGCGCGTCCGACCGCGATCTGCGTGCGCTCGGTCGTGAACCGCTGGGTTCGCTCGTCCTGACGACAGTAGTGGATCGCGAGCACGCGTGGATTCTAGCCGACCCGCATGCGGCGAGCGCGCGAAGCTGCGAGCGCTACGACGCCTTCGTACGGTTGCGCGCCCACCAGCTCTTGTTCGAGCCGGCGAGCTGGAACTGCGGCGGCCGGTCTTTCAGCTTGCGAGTCTCGAGCCACAGTCGCTTGAGGAACCGCTTTTGACCAGGGTCCGGGTGATCGACAAACGACGTCCGCGCATGCAGCACATGATAATTATTGATGAACTGCATATCTCCGGGCTGGAGATCCATGTACACATTGAAATCCGGAGTGCGGCACATCCCATCGAGTAGGTTAAATGCCTCTCGCTGTGCTGCGCTGATCGGTGGTACCCCGGCATGGCGACGCGCCGACTCGATGTACGGCCGGATGTAGCGCACGAACAGCCGCTCGCCGTGTCGCGTGAACACCGGCATCGTGTACGTCGGCGCGTGCCCGGGCTGCTCCTCGCCGCGGTAATCGTAGATCATCGGCTGATAGAGCTCGGCCGCCAGGTCGGGCCGCGTGCGCACCATCTCGTTGTGCGCGAGCACCGCATTGGCCACCGTGCTCACACCGCCGGAGATCGCCTTTCGCAGGCACATGAGGCCGACCAGATCCGATCCATCGGAGTGATACGGCATTCCGACCGGACCGAGCTCGTTGCCGCGCGACGTCGGGTCGTTCGCGGCGCGGCCCTGGTCGGTCACGTCGCCGAGCAGATGGCCGTGCTTGTTCTGCGGCCACGGCGAGCCCAGGTGCGTGCCGATGCCCCAGTAGATCGCGCTGGCGTCGGCGTCGCCCAGGCGCGCGACCGGCAGCCCGCTGATCAGCTGGAAGCCGCGGCCATCGATCAGCTCGTCCTCGAAGCGCTGGATCGTGGCGGCCAGCGTCGGCAGCGGAAACAGCTCGCGCGTGATGTCGAGGACACCGCCAGAGCGCGCCTTGGCGTGCGCCAGCGCCGCCTCGAGCTCGGCGATGTCGCCCTCGGTGAGCCGATACGTCCAGCGCTCGCGGTCGGCGATATCGCTCGCGCGCCATTCGGCGTGGGTCTCGAGCGGCTGGAGCGTCGTCGACGGGCTCTGGGCGGTCTCGGTCATCATGCGGTCCTCCGGGGTTGCGCGCCGCGCACCAGCTTGCCAGGGAGCGCGCCGGTGGGCTCGCCCTCGCGATACGTCACCGCGCCGCTGACCACGGTCGCGACGTAGCCCTCGGCCTTCTGCATCAGCCGCCGGCCGCGCGCCGGCAGGTCGTGCACGATGTACGGCCGGCGCAGCTGCAGCCGCGCAAAATCGATGACATTGAGGTCGGCCTTCATGCCGGCCCGCACGAGGCCGCGGTCGAGGAGCCCGACCGCCGCCGCCGTCTCGCTGGTCTGGCGCTTGATCAGCCACGGCAGCTCGAACCGCCCGCGCGCGCGGTCGCGGCCCCAGTGGGTGAGCGCGTGGGTCGGAAAGCTCGCGTCGCAGATCGTGCCGACGTGCGCGCCGCCGTCACCGAGCCCCGACAGCGTATCCTTGTGCGCCATCATCGCGCGCACGGCCTCGAGCGAGCCCTCGGTGTAGTTGTGCAGCGGGAAGTACAGGATCTCGCGCCCGTCGCTCTCGAGCAACAGGTCGTACGCCAGCTCCGCGGGCGCGCGGCCGGCGCGGCGAGCCTGCGCAGCCACGCTGTCCTCGGGGTCGGGCTCGTAGTTGGGGGGATCGCCGAGCCGGTAGAGCTTCTGGTAGCTGCGGGCGATGTAGCGGATCGTCGAATTCGAGGACTGCGCGGTCTCGCCGAGGATGCGCTGCCGCAGCTCGGGATCGCGCATCGCGCGCACGCGCTCCTCGAGCGAGCGCTTCGCGATCGCCCGGTAGCTCGGGCACGCCACGAAGGGGTGCAGCGAGCACTCGAGCCCGAGCAGGAGGCCGATCGGCCGCACCGCGACCTGGCCCTTCATCGGCAGCCCGCGCGCCGCCGCGCCCTCGATGCGCGCCAGCAGCTGCTTCCAGTTGTCGGGCGCGTTGTCGCGCTGCGCGAGCGAGATCGTCATCGGCCGCCCGGCGTCCTCGACCATGCGGCAGAACAGATCGAACTCGCCGTCGAGGTTGTCGAAGTCCGAGATCATCTCGATCACGCCCGCGCCGGCGCGCCGCAGCCCGGCCGCGATCCCGCGCAGCTCGCTCTCGGCGGCGGTCAGCGTGGGCGTCGGCTCGCCCTTGCTCGTGCGGTGCTGCACCGTGCGCGACGACGTGAACCCGAGCGCGCCGGCCGCGAGCGCCTCCTCGACCAGCCGCCCCATCGCCGCGATCTCGTCGGCGGTTGCCGCCTCGCGCTGCGCCCCGCGCTCGCCCATCACGAACACGCGCAGCGCGCCGTGCGGCACCTGCGCGCAGACGTCGATGTCGTGCGGCATGCGCTCGATCGCATCGAGGTACTCCGGAAAGCTCGACCACGACCACGGCAGCCCCTCGTGCAGCGCGGCGCCGGGGATATCCTCGACGCCCTCCATCAGCTCGACGAGCATGTCGTGGTGCACGGGCTGCACAGGCGCGAACCCGACGCCGCAGTTGCCCATCACGGCGGTGGTCACCCCGTGCAGCGACGACGGCGTCACCCGCGAATCCCAGGTCACCTGGCCGTCGTAGTGCGTATGGATATCGACGAAGCCGGGCGTCACCAGCAGCCCGCGCGCGTCGATCTCCTCGCGCCCGGTCGCGGTCACGGCGCCGACCTCCGTGATGAGGCCGCCCGCCACCGCGACATCGGCGCGAAACGGCTCGCCTCCGCTACCATCAATGACCGTGCCGTTGCGGATAACGAGATCCGGTGTTCGTGTCATGCATCGACTCCGTGGCTGAGGGAATCCTCGCTCCCCCTGCCCCAAAGTCAAGCGATGGTCGCGCGCGATGCCGCGGGCTCGCTAGAGGGCCTTCTCGCCGGCGACGGTGTAGGCCGTGACCGCGCGCCGCACGAGGCGCAGGCCGCCGAGGCCGCGGCGGAACGCGGCCATGTGCGGTGTGGCGAAATGCTCGTCGAGCGCCGCGGCGTCGCGCCACTGCTCGCTGAGCCGGAAGCAGCCCGGCTGCTCGACGTCGTGGCCGAACGCGTACTGCAGACAGCCCGGCTCCTGCCGCGTCGCGGCGGCCATCGTCGCGGTGAGCCGCGCCATGGCGGGTGCGTCGTCGGGGTGGACCTCGAGGACACCGATCACCACCAGCTGGCTCATCGCGCGCCGCCGATCATCGGCGGGCTGGTGATCTGAAACGTCGTGGTCATGTGTGCTCCGATCGTTGAGACGTCATTCAACGACCTGAGCACACTCGATTCAAGCGCGCTCGCGCACTCCTATGCGCAGGCCGGGAGCGGCTGGCCGCGCGGCCGGGCGGCGTCGAGCACCGCCGCGAGCAGCGCGCGCGGTGACGCGCCGACCTCGCCGGCCGCGACATAGAGCTCGTCGTGGCCGGGCGCGAGGGTGAGCGACGGCAGCGGGTTCATCTCGAGGAAGACGGCGTCGCCGCCGGGCGTGACCCGGAAGTCGACCCGGCCGTAGCCGGTGACGCCGAGGGCCGCGAACGCGCGCGCCGCCGCGACCTCGAGCCGGCGCGCGGTGGGCTCGGGCAGCGCCGCCGGGATCTCGAGCCGCACGCGCTCGGGTGTGACGTGCTTGAGCGCGAAGTCGTAGATCGGCCCGGCGTAGCGATAGGCGATCGGTGGCAAGAAGCCCAGGCCCGCGAACCAGCCGACGCCGACGTCGATCCCGTCGATCAGCTCCTCGACGAGCACGCCCTGGGGGTAGCGCGCGAGCGCGTCGCCGACGGTGGCCATCAGGGCCGCGCGGTCGCGGGCGATGCTCGCGGCGGTGATCCCCTTGCTCGAGCCCTCGAAGTTGGGCTTGACGATCGCGGGCAGCGGCGCGCCGCCGAGGTCGGGAGTCGCCGCGAGCCACGGGTCGTCGAGCTCGCGGATCAGCCGGCCGCGCGGAACGCGCACGCGGGCGCTCGCGACCACGCGCTTGGCGAGCGCCTTGTCGAGGCAGACCGCCAGGGTGCTGGCCGAGCTGCCCGTGTGGGCCAGCCCGAGCTGCTCGAACAGCGCGGGATAGAAGGCCTCGCGGAACGCGCCGCGCTCGCCCTCGGCGAAGTTCAGCACGAGGTCGGGCGCGATCCGCGCGAGCCTGCCGACGAGCCGCGGGAGCGAGCCCGAGACCTCGACCGGGATGACCTGGTGGCCGAGCTCGGCGACACGCTGCGCGACCTGGGCGATCGCGTCGCGGCGGTCGAACTCGGCGTCGGCGGCGTCGGGGCTGGCGCTTGCCCCACGCAGGCGGCCGCGCTTCTCGTTGTAGGTCAGGGCGATGCGCATGGCTGCCCTCCCCGCCCGACGAGCGCGTCGGGATCCTCGAGCGTCTCGGCCCATGCGTCCGCCATGCCCTCGAGCACGAGCGGGATGCACGCGGGCCCGTACAGCGCGACCACGACGTCGACCGCCTCGGCCATCCACGCGGCGTGCTCGTCGCTGTCGACCGCGATATGGTGGGTGAAGTACGTGGTGTCGGCGATGCCGTCGAAGCACTGCTTCATGACGGCGAACATCTCGGGTACCAGCGTCTCGGCGGTGAGCAGCCAGCCGGCGAGCGCCGGCTCGGACATCTCGACGAACGCGTCGGATAGCCAGAGCTGCGCGGTGCGGGCGAAGCCGTCGGTCGGGAAGTCGGCCAGCGTGGCCACGCCGAGGCTGCGCATCAGCTGTGCGGCGAGCGTGACGTGCGAGACGCCGCCGAGGCCGGCCTCGTGCCCGATGTTGTCCTCGATGGCGGCTCGCAGGCGTCGCGACCTCAGGGCCCTCGACTTCATCTGCGCCAGCATCGGGATCCAGGTGATGCTGTCGGAGTACTGGTAGAACGCGAACTGCAGCAGGGTCGCCCTCTCGATCTGTCCGCTCCGTGCGGCGACGAGCAGCGGGTGCTCGAGCAGCTCGGCGCGGTAGCGATCGAGAGTGGCAAAGATGGGCTCGGTCTCTTGCTTGGAATGTAGACGCATTGTTTTCTCCACGATAACGACCGGCCGCTGCGGACACCGTGTCCGCGCGCGCCGGCCGACTCGCACGAGTATGCAAATCGCGCCCGCGCGCGCAACCCAATTTTATCCGCGCCGGAACAACGCGAACGAGCTCGTGTAGCCGTGCAGGAAGGTCGTGCCGCCGACCGGCCCGATCTCGCCGTTGCAGAAGAACCCGCCGAGCGCCGCGTCGCCGAGGTGCTTGCGGAACAGCCGCGAGTCGTGGTCGGGCTCGCCGAACAGCCCCTCGCCGCGGCCCAGGCACGAGAACAACAGCGCGCCATCGCAAGCGCCCGAGCCCGAGGCGCGGTGGCGCTCGAGCATGCGCTCGAGGTCCTCGGTCGCCGTGCGCGCATCGCGCAAGAGGAAGCGAACGACCTGGAACGGGCGCAGCCGGGCGGCGACCGCGAGCACCTTGGCCTCGGGGTCGAAGCCGACGATGTTGCGGACGAGGAGCTCGCCCTCGCGATGGACCAGGCTGTCCTTCATCTCGATGCCCAGGAACAGCGAGTGGCGGAACAGCGCGCGGTCGCGCGGCTCGAGCGAGAGGTGCAGCGCCTCGAGCACCTCGAGCGGCGAGCGGTGATCGAGCTCGGCGATCAGGCTGCCGTCGCACCGCGTCACCACCATCGGCGGGCCGATCGGGCGACAGCCCTGCGCGACGATGGTGTCGATCGCGAGGTCGCCGGTGAACGCTGCACCGACGACCCCGCCGTGAAAGGTCTCGCCCTGGGCGAACAGCCAGTTCGTGCTCGGCATGCGGCCGCCGCTGACCAGGCCGCCGAACTTGCGCGCGCGCGGGAACGCTTCGTCGAGGCTGGCGATCAGGTCGACTGCGTTGCTGCTGAACGGATCGGCGAGCACGAGCAGGCCGGCGGGATCGTCGACGCCGATCCGCGCGCGCCACGCCCCGGCGTCGGGCGGCAGCGCGCCCGCCTCGACGCGAAACGCCGTGCACGTCACCCCCGGCAGCTCGGCAGCGGTGACCGAGACCGCCGGGCGATCCTCGATCTCGCGCGCATCGCCGATGATGCCGGCGCCCGAGCATCCGATGACGGTCCCGCCGCCCGGGATCGCCCGCACCAGCCGCGGGGCGAGCTCGCGGGCGCGCTGCGGCGACGCGAACACGATCGCGAAGTCGATCCGGTCGAGCTTCTCGCGGACGGACGCGATGGCTTCGTCGAGCGCCTCGGCGCCGTCCGCGCGGTCGGAGATCGACGAGGTCCATCGCATGGGATCGCAATGCCACCGTTCGCGGCGCCGAGCAAGTGGATTCGCGAGCCAAAGATCAAGACGGCGAGGCCGCTCTGGCTGGCCCTTAATCACATTCTAAAGCTACTGACCGGTGGGGCGATATTCAAAGGTGCGATGGCCGCCGATAAAACTTAATTGTATTAAGCAATCATGTATTCGCAGCCACGACACAATTTGTGATCTCCATAAACGTTTATGGCGATTGCGAAGATATAGAACCGATTGTTGCTCGAATAAGCGCATTGGACCGACTCCAAGGAATCGTTCGACTGGCATTGTGCGCGCCATGAAAGCTACTCGCGCCAACTTTCCGCTCCGCAGCTCTCTCTTCTTGCTAGCCACCGGCAGCCTCGTGCTCGCGAGCTGCGTCGGGATGGATGACCCCAACGACGACGACGATAGCCAGCAGGCCGACGAGCTCGACGGCACGCCCCAGATGCCGCACGCCGCGGTCTGCAACGGCGGCCGGTTCCGCTGCAAGTCGCATGTGCGCACGGACGAGACGGGGCGGATCGCACCACGCGCGACGCCGGCGGGCCTCGGCCCGGCCGACTTCGCGAGCGCCTACAAGCTCAACGCGGCGAGGACCTCGACGGCGACCATCGCGATCATCGACGCGTTCAACTATCCCAATGCCGAGAGCGACCTCGCGGCCTACCGCAGCGCGTTCGGCCTGCCGCCCTGCACCCGGGCGAACGGCTGCCTCACGATCGTCAACCAGAACGGCGCGACCTCGCCGCTGCCGGGCAACGCGCCCGCCGGCGACGATTGGACGATCGAGGCCGCGCTCGACCTCGACATGGCGAGCGCCGGGTGCCCGACGTGCAAGCTCGTGCTGGTCGAGGCCCAGGACGACCAGGGCAACGGCCTGTTCATCGCCCAGAACGCGGCCGCCGCGCGCGCCGGCGTGGTCGCGATCAGCAACAGCTGGGGCGAGCCCTCGCCCGGCAACGATTCCACGCTCGACGGCCAGTTCTTCACGCACACCCAGGGCGTCAACGTCTTCGTGTCGAGCGGTGACAGCGGCAACACCGGCAACGCCGGTGACTACCCGAGCACCTCGGAGCACGTGATCGCCGTCGGCGGCACGCACCTCGTGCGCTCGACCGCGGCCCGCGGCTGGACCGAGACCGCGTGGCGCGGTGCGGGCAGCACCTGCAGCCGCGTGCTCGCCAAGCCCGCGTTCCAGAACACCATCGTCCCGACGGCGGCGTGCAGCCGCCGCGCTGCGTCCGATGTGTCCGCGGTGGCAGACCCGAACACCGGCGTCGCGGTGTTCAACGCCGGCGCCGGCGGCTTCATCGTCGTCGGTGGCACCAGCGCCTCGAGCCCGCTGGTCGCAGCCATCTTCGCGCGCTACGGCATCGCGGCGACCACGGGCCACGACGCGAGCTTTGCGTACACCCACCGGACGGAGTTCTTCGACGTCACGAGCGGCACCAACGGCCGCTGCACCAGCGCGCTGTGCCGCGCGGCCGCGGGCTGGGACGGCCCGACGGGCATCGGCTCGCCGAACGGCGCCACCCTCGCGCCCTGAGCGATCGCCCTCGCGCCGTCGAGCCTCGCGCACATGTCAGGGTCATCGCGTGGACGATGACCTCACCGTGCTGCAGCGCTGGCGCGCCGCGTCGGTACTGGCCGTGGTCTCGCCGCGCGGCGCGGTCACGCCACCTCCATCGTCAGGTTGCACGACACGCAGATCCGCGGACGCTCCCCGCGATAGGCATGCACGTAGTGCTGCACCCAGCCGGGGAAGATCACCAGCGCGCTCGTCCGCGGGGCGAGGTCGAACGTCGACGGAAACAGCTCCAGCTCGGGGATCGACCGCCCGCTCCGCCGCGGATCGAGGAACGCGATCCGGCCCGACGGCGGCGGCATCTCGTCGCCGGCGTCGACGTAGTACGCCACCGACCAGTGCACGTCTCCGTGGTCGTGCGCCACGACGTAGTGCCCCTCGCGCATCACCATCGCCCCCGCCGTCACGCCGTAACGAAACGCCGGCACGCGCTCGATGCCCGCCGCCCCGGCGAGCCCTGCCACGTTGCTGCCGACCGCATCGACCACCGCGCGCATCAGCGCCCGAAAGCACGGCTGCGGGCGCTGGCTGAGATCAGGCGCCGAGTGCCACGCCCCGACATTGGCGCGCTGCCAGCTCGGCACCGTGCGCTCCTCGGTGAGCAGCACCGCGGCGATCTCGGCATTGATCTCCGCCATGTCCGGCAGGTCGAACACCACGATCGGCGTGGGGAACAGCGGCACCGCGAGTGACGGCTCGAGCATCACCCGATCATACGCGCCCGCCTCCGTTAATTCTGGAGCTCCTTCTTGCTCAGCGTGGCCCTGTGATCGGCCGTGAGCACCACGACGTTCTGCCAGTACACATCGGCAGGCGCGCCTCCGCCGCCGATGGTCAGCGCGCCGCCGTGGTCGTTGTGGCAGAACCGGAACGTCCCCGAGCCGTCGGCGGCGAGCTTGAATTCCGCCGGCGTCACCGCACCGCCGAGCGGCGCCGCCGTGACATCCGCGCTCTGCGAGCCGTAGGCCCAGATGATGTCCTCGGACAGCAGGTAGGCAAGCTCCTCGAGCCGCTGCCTGGACGGCCGCGCCCACACGCCGGCCTGCGCGAACAGCACCCCGAGGTTCTGCTCGGGGCTGATCACCGTGCCGTCGGGCGTGACCCACCCGCGGATCGAATTCGATGTGTCATGCCCCGGCCACATCACGTAGTGCCGCGCCGCGCCGCGCGTGTGGTCGCCGAGGCCATTGTCGGCCGGGCCGCCGTGCACATCCTTCGCGGCGACCTTCAGCCGCTTCGCGACATAGGCGCGAAACGCGTCCTTCGCCTTCGCGTCATCGCCGGCCGATGCGCTCGGCGCCGCGCTCGCCGGTGCCGCGCTCGTCGGTGCCGCGCGATCGCCCGCCGACGATGCCCCGGCGCAGGCCGCGACCACGAGCAGCGCCGCGAACGGCCTAGCCATGCTCAGCGCCCGGATTGCCCGACGCGCGGCCGACGCTGGCGCCGCCGGGATGCGCGCCATGCTCGCGATCCTCGGCGAGGCTCCCGTCGCCCTTCTTCGCAGCGCCCGTCCCGGCGGGGCCGTGACCGCGGTCGTGCACGTGCTCGCGAAACCAGCCGCGCCAGTCCTGGTTGCGAATGAGCCTGCCGTGGTCTGCATCGCTGATTCCGGGCTTGCCCGCTTCTTCATAGAACAGCGCATACGTATCTGCAAAGAACTCCGCAGGCGCCGTCAGTGAGTAGTCCGACACGCGGTCGCTCACCGCGGTCTCGTTGCAGACCTGGAACCTGCCGTACATGTTGCTGATGCTGAATCGCTTGCTGTCGTGTGCGTAGAGCTCGGTCGGCCGATGCACGAAGCCATCACCCATGTTCATCGACGTCTGCGCCGCGACGATCACCGGTACCTGCTTGTGCTCGTACTTCACGATCGGATGCTGCGTCTTGGGATCGTCGGAGCGAAACCGATCGAACAGCGAGCCGGTCTGGCGCATCAGCGCGGCGCTGCCGATCGCGCCCTTGATGGCCACGCGATCCTCGTCGGGGATCTTGCTGCCGTCGTTGGTCGTCCACGCCGACTCGCCACCCATCGCCTTGACCCAGCCGTCGAAGTTGTCGTACGTCGCCCACCCGCCCTTGGCGTAGAACCCCTTGGTGTCGACCGCCTTGCCATCGAGCGAGTGCGCGATCTCGTGGCGCACGGTGTAGTCGAGCCAGTTGACGTCGCGCTTGCCGCCGCTCGGCAACTCCATGACCGACGCGTGCTTGTGATCGCGCTGCAGCGCGGCCCCCAGCGTGTAGAGGTTGCCCTCGACGGCGCTCACCGTCGCCGCTTCCTGCGCCGGCTCGCCGCGGCTGATGACGACCTTGTCGCCGACCTTGAAGCGCTCGCCGCCCCACACCTTCACCTGCGTCGCTCCGGCGCGGTGGTCACCCGCCACGTATTCGAAGTAGCCGTCGTTCATCTTGCGCCCGGTCGCGCCGCGCATGTCCTGGCCGAGCGAGAAGTTGCCGGTCTCGTCGTACCAGCCTCGCCCTTGCTTGCGCCCCTCGTCGGACAGCGACAGGGTCTTCCACGCGCCGTTGCGGGCATCCTGATCGGGCAGCAGCTTGAGCTGGTGATGCATCGCCTGCAGCGTTTGCACCGGCCAGTCGCGCACGTTCTTGGTCCCTGCCCCCGCCGCGAGCAGATGCACATGCCAGTACGCATGAAACGCGCGCCGCACGCGCATCTCGTCGGCGCCCTGCGCGATCACCCCGTCGAGCAGCGCGCGCTGCTCGGCGACATTGCCGTAATCGGCCAGGTTGCGGTCGAGCACCGCATCGTTGTCGCTCACCAGGTACGCAAACGCGGCATCGGCGCCGCCGTTCGCGGACAGCGTTCGCCGCGCGAGGCTCCCCGCCCCGCCGTCGTCGGCGCGCCCCGGGACCGGATCCGCAGTCGGCCCGCCTCCGCCCCCACCCGATCCGCCACCCGTCGGGCTCGCGCTATCCGCCGATAGCCCGGCCACGTCGGCGGTGGTCGAGGTTGCCGCGGTGGTCGACGCGGTCGACGCGGGCGAGGTGGCCGCCGTCGAGGCCGCTGCGGTCGACGTGCTCGAAGCGTCGGAGGTCGACGCAGTCGAGGCATCCGTGATCGGTGCGGTCGACGTTGGTGTAATCGATGTCGGCGTCGTCGATGTCGGTGTGGTCGACGTCGGTCCGGCCGATGTCGGTGCCGCGGACGTGCTGGAGGTGGACGTCGACGATGTCGACGCGGTGGATGCGGTCGAAGTGGACGAAATGGCCGCCGCTGAATCGGATGTCGATGCCGTGGCCGGCGATGGCTCGGGCACGACGAGCTTCTTCTGCGCGGCCGGCTTGTGCGCGGGCTTCGGGGCCGGGGCTACCGGCTCGGGCGCGACGTCCGTCTGCGGCGCGGTCGGTTGCGGCGCCACAGCGGCGGGCTTCGCCGGCTCGGGGGCCGCCACCTGTGCTTCGGCGGTGGCGGCGCGCTCGCGCCTGGCGATCGACACCGCCGTCGACGAGGTCTGCGGCCCGATCCGGCCGTCGTAGCCAATGCCGTGCTCCTTCTGCCAGTGCCAGACCAGGGCGGGGTCGGGTTGGCCATCGCCGCCGATCAGCTGCCGGTGAGTCGCCTCGTTGAAGACCGTGACGTGGTGCGCGTGCGCCAGGTTGTAGCGCCGCGCGCTCGACACCACGCGCTCGCTCGGTTCGCCCGCGCCGCCCTGGGTCGCGCCTTCGTGCTCCCCCGAGGCCGCGTCGTTCGCACCGTTCGCCTCGGCGATCGCCATCGCGCGCCGGACGCCGGAGAGGCCAACGCTCCACGACGCCGCGGTGAGGAGCTGGTTCGCCAGCTCGGGGTGCTCGATGACGAGGCCGCCGAGGACCTCTGCGTCGCCGGGGCCGAGCGTGCTCACGCGCGCGTGAAGGGCGGGCGGCAGCCCGTGGTCCTGCGCCGCGGTTCCGCCGTCCGCGTCATGGCCCTGCTGAGATGTGTGGTCGTGAAACTGCTCGCGATACATCGACTGCCCGCAGAATACGCTCGCCGTCGACGACGGCTTCCTGGCGCGACTCTGCTTGCACTGACACCGCCGCACCGAGATTTTCCGCTGCGGCGACGTACTACCTGTTCCGAATGTTCCGGTGCAGGCCGGCAGCGTCGGCGGCTCGCTTGTCGTCGGGTTGTCGCAGCTACACCGTCGCTGCGAGGAGGTACCGCGTCGCCGACATGTATGGTCCTGCGAAGATCTCCGGAAAGCTCGCTTCGAGGTCGGTTCGGTGGTCCTGGACCTCCTCCCAGACATCGACTGCGATCGCCATCTCTCCCACCCGCTCCCCGGCCGGCAGCGAGATCACGCCGCACGTCGGGACCTTGCCGTCGAGCCGCTCGAAGCACAGCTCGAACGGCCCGTGCTTGATCAGCGCGGCCAGGTTGCGCCGCACCGTCAGCAGCTTCGCGCACTCGAGCATCGCGGCGTCGAGGCCCGCGTACGCCACGCGCACAGCCTCGCTCAGCATGTGCTGGCCGAACACCAGGCGTGGCCGGATGCCGTGCAGCTCCTCGACGGTCGCCGGCGCCGCGCGCGCGATGCCCGCCGCGATCACCTGCGCGACATCGCGCTCGAGCGTCGCGAACCCCGGGCGCTCGGCGAGCGGATGCATCACGATCCAGAGCCGGCGCTCGTGGCTGACGAACAGCATCCGATGCTCGGGGCGGAACGCGTGGCCGCACGGGCACGCCATGCGCTCGAACCTGCCCTCGAGGATCGCCTCGACCTGGACCTGGATCGTGTCGGCATCGACGCTCGTGAACAGCCCCGCCGTCCACGTCGCTCGGCAGCGCGGGCAGGTCACCCCGCTCTCGGTCATCTCGCTCATCGAGCCCAGCGTAACGGCTGTGCGCCGATCGCGCTCCACGATTGCGCACGCACGCAGCTCGACCCGCGAACCGTGCGCGCGCGCAGGCGAGGACGACCCGCACCGCCGCCGTACAGCGCTGTCGCTACTTGAGCTTGATCCAGGGGATCAGGTCGGCGTTCGAGGTCCCCGGGTCGTCGGCGGGGCCGGGCTTGCCGGCCTTGCCGGCCTCGTCGCCGCTGCCCTCGGGGGCCGCGCCCGGCTTGGCATCCTTGCCGGCCGCGCCTCGCTTGCGCGGCTCCGGCTGCGGGGCCACGAGCTGATTCTCGTCGATCACCGTCGCCGTCCCGAGCGTCACCGTCGACGTCTTCGAGAAGATGCCGCCGAGGATCGCCGCCGCGGTGGCCGCCGCCGTCTCGGCCTTGCGCTCCTTGATGGTCATCCCCTTGCGCTGCTCGGGCCCGGCCGTCTGCGCCGACTGCTCGAGGATCGCGTTGCGCTTCTCCGGGTCAGTCGGCAGCTCCGACAGCATCGGCATCACGGCGGGCCGCGTCGAACCGACCGCCCCCGGCCCGGCGCCGCCACCACCGCCACCGACACATCCACCGAGCAGGACCAAGGTCACGAGCGCGCGCATGATGGACGCGCAAGCAGTCCTCGTGCCTGCATGGTCGTCAGTAACCTCGGGGGGTTACCCGCGCAATAGCGTGGCGCTCACACCACATTGTGGTGCTGCAGATGATGCCGGCGCCATCGGGGCCCGGCCGCGGTGTACGAACGCGCTGCCAGCCGACCCGCGCCACATCATCGCGTACGCGCCCGACCCGGTTCCCGAGGGCTCGATCACCGCGAAGTTCTTCCATGGCGCCGTCGAACCCGGCTTCCACGTCTACGAGCTCAAGTGCATCGGCCCCGCGAGGCGCGCAGAGATCGCGGCGTGCCTTGCGCGCTACCATTTCCCGGCGACCATCCCCCAGATGGCCGACATCGTCGAAGAATGCGGCAGCCTCGACCCGAACTATCCCATGATCCGACCCGCGCCCGACGGCCTCGACACCGAGCTCACCGTCGAGCTCATGGACGACATCCAGAGCTGGCAGCCCGATCCCTCGGAGTGCCTGTAGCGACGACGTGCGCACGCGGGATCGCGCTGCATACGTCGCGTTCCATGTGTCGTTTCGCACACGGCAGTTGTTGCCGTCACCGCGCGTGGTCGTCGCGCTACCATCGGAGGATGCGCTGGTTGTTGGTGCTGATCGCAATGGGTTGCGGCGAGGTGAATGCACCGCCGAGCCCGCCGGGGGACGGCGCGGCTGCGATGCCGCCGCCGCCAGGATTCAAGACGGTGTCGTTCCAGGAGCTCGGCCTGATCCCGCAGCCGAGCGTGATCCGCGGACGGGACGGCGCGCGCAGCGCCTCGCTCTGGGGCAAGAGCGTGTGGACGTTCAACACGACGGTGCTCAACCAGAACGACGTCGAGGGGCGGAACTGGCACAACAACTCGTTCGCGTTCACCGACGACGTGGCCGGCAGCGATGGCGTGGCGGGCCTGACCGAGACGCTCGACGCGGCGGGCGCGCCGGTGCGCATCCTGGGTCCGACGCAGGACGAGGCGGCGTACAACGCCGACCATGCGGGGAGCACGTGCCCGGTCACGCCGTGCGGCGTGTACTACGACAGCCGGCCGACCTCGCTGGTCTGGGATGCCGACCGGAGCCGGGCGCTGATGATGTACGAGCTGGCGTACTTCGAGCCCGGCAAGGACACGTCGCTCGGCCGCTCGGTCGCGCTGTGGAGCGCGCTCGACGGCACGCCGGCGCGCCCGGTCGTCTCGCAGGGCGAGCATCCGACGATGTTGTTCCGAGGCGACGAGCCCGGATTCGGCGCCGCGGCGGCCGTGGCCGACGGCTACCTCCATGCGTTCGCGTGCGCGCCAGACGTCTCGGGGTTCGTGAGCCCGTGCAAGCTGGCGCGGGTGCCGCTCGCCGACGTGCTCGTGCGGTCGAGCTGGCAGTTCTGGGACGGCGCGGCGTTCTCGGCCAGGCTCGAGGACGCCGCGAATCTGTTCACCGGCCACTGGTTCATGACGGTGGTGCACAGCGCGCTCCTGGGTCGCTGGCTCGCGGTCTATGCCGAACCGCTGAGCAATGCCATCGTGGCGCGCAGCGCGGCCGAGCTCAGCGGGCCGTGGTCGGAGCAAGTGCTGCTGTTCAAGACACCGCCGCCGTCGGCGTCGACGTGGACCGTCGATGCGGCGCTGCACGACGGCTACACCGAGAACGGCGGCCAGACGCTGTACATCAGCTACTCGCGGCCCGATCCGAACGGCCAGCTGTTCGCCAATCAGATGGTGTGGGTCCGCGTCGACATCGCGGCCGTCCCGTAGGCTAGCGCGCGAGCGCGGCCTCGGACGTCGGCGCGGGGGCGCGCTGGCCGGGATTGCAGAGGAAGACGCCGACGAGCGCGATCGCGAAGCCAGCGAGCTGCACCGGCGTGAGGCGATCGCCGAACAAGAGGTATGTCTCGGCGGCGGCGAGCGGCGGCGCGAGCAGCAGCAGCGACGCGACGTTGGCGGCGCGTCCGCGGCGGACCATCCAGACCAGGAGCAGCGTGCCGAGGCCCGAGAGCACGAGCGAGGCCCACGCCAGCGAGGCCCAGAGCTCGACGCTCGAGATCCAGCGGGTCTCGTGGCGCGCAAATGCGAGCGGCCCGACGACGAGCGCGGCGCCGGCGTTCTGCAGCACCGACGACGCGCGGATGTCGGCGGCGGCGACGGAGGTCTTCTGCAGGACGGTGCCTCCGGTGAGCGAGAGCACGGCGATGACCGCGACCACGAGGACGCTCGCAGGCAGCCCGCCCGCGCCGTGCCCGGACCCGGCGAGGAATCGCGGCAAGAGCACGAGCGCGACGCCGCTCACGCCGAGGGCGAGGCCGAACCACGTGCGCCGCGTGGGGATCTCGCGCAGGACGAAGCTGGCGAGCACGGCGGTGAGCAGCGGCTGCAGCGACCCGAGCAGCGCCATCACGGCGGGCGCGAGGCCCTGCTCGACCGCCCAGTAAGTGCCGCCGAGGTAGCCACCTTGCAACAGCACGCCGGCGAGGATGTGCTTGGGGACCTCGCGCCAGCGCGGCCACGGCGCCCGCACGGCCAGCGCGATCCCGAGGAAGAGCAGACACGCCAGCACGCAGCGCACGGTGAGGAACAGGTTGGGATCGGCGTACGGCACGATCGCCTTGGCGACGATGAAGCCGGTCGACCAGATGAAGACGAACAGCGCGGCGAACCCCGTCATCGCCAACGCCCCCGCAGCGCAGGCGGGAAACAGAGCCGGAGGCGCTGCATCACGCGTGTTTGCCACGGATCGACCAGGCGAGCGCGATCACGGCGCGACCGCGGCGCTGTTCTGGGCCGATCCCCGGCAAGTGTGCCGGCCGCTGCTACTTGTTGCCCTTGGCGGCGAGCTCGGCCTGGTAGCGCGCCGTCGATTGCTCGACGGCCTTGAGGTTGCTCGCGGCGAGCACCGGCCGCGCCGCGCGCGCGCGCGTCCGGGCATCGGTCGTCGGCTGGTAGTGGCCCTGGAAGTGCGGGGCGACATGGCGCGCGAACAGCTCGTAGCTGCGGAACTTGGCGGCGGGAGCGGCCCAGTCGTGGGCGAGCTGCAGGAAGGCGCCGAAGCCGCCGTTGGATTGCGTGCGCAGCCGCTCGATCTGCGCGACCGCGTCGTCGGGGGTGCCGATCGCGCCGAGGCCCGAGGCGTTGACGAAGTCGATGCACTGCTGGACCGACGTCCCATCGCCGACGGCCATCTGCGGGAACGCCGCGGTGTGCTGGAAGTAGTCGAACCAGTGGAGGATGCCGTGCTCGACATCCTTGTAGGCTTGCTCGCGGGTCTCGGCGAGGTGGACCAGGCCGACCAGGCGCCACGCGTTGCGATCGACCTGGACGCCGTAGTGCGCCGCGCGCTCCTCCATCACGTTCCAGTGCAGCGCGAGCACGTCGAAGCCGGCGGCGGTGGTGGCGCCGACCGAGAGCAAGCCGTGGCCATAGCGCCCGGCGAGCCGCGGCCCCGCGGGAGAGGCCACGGCGGCGATCGCGATCTCGGGGTGCGGGTGGGTGTACGGCCGCAGGTGCAGCCGCGCGTCGCGCAGGGTCCACCGGCTGTTCTCGAAGGTCACCGGCTCATCGCTGCGCATCAGGCGCGTGATGATGTCGACCGCGTCCTCGAGCAGCTCGCGGGTCTGCGGCATGTCGAGGCCGATCATCGCGGCGTCGCTCGGCAGCGCGCCCGGCCCCAGGCCGAGCATGAAGCGACCCTTGGTCATGTGGTCGAGCTGCACCGCGCGCTCGGCGACCCACAGCGGGTTGTGGTAGCTCGCGCTGATCACGCCGCTGCCGAGCTTGATGGTGCGCGTGCGCTGCGCCGCGGCCGCGATGAAGATCTCCGGCGACGCGATGATCTCGGTGCCGGCGGAGTGGTGCTCGCCGATCCACGCCTCATCGTAGCCCAGCCGATCGAGGTGCTCGACCAGGTCGAGGTCGCCGTCGATGAGCACGGTCGGGTTGACGCCTGCGGGGTGAAACGGCGCCATGAAGATTCCGAAGCGCATACGAGACATGACTGACCTCCCGGTTCGGTGCGGACGATGAGCGTTCCCGCACTCGACGCCGGATGCAAGAGTGCTACGGTCGGATCGTGAACCGTTCGAACGTCCTCCGCCGCTGGTGGCGCCTCTTCTAGAGGCGGCGACGTTCTTTTGCCGCCGAGCTCGGCGGCATGCGTTCATAACCGACGGGTCTCGGCGCCTCCTCAGGAGATGTCATGACCAGACCCCGCATCCTCACAGGTGATACCCCCACCGGCCGATTGCACCTCGGCCACCTCGTCGGCTCGCTCGAGAACCGCGTCCGCCTGCAGGACGACCACGAGTGCTTCTTCCTGATCGCCAACGTGCACGCGTACACCACGCGCGCCGAACGCCCCGACGACATCCGTCGCGACACGATCGAGGAG
>DATIPJ010000025.1:0-4467 GCA_035472155.1 Kofleriaceae bacterium | reverse complement strand
GCAGGAAGACGGCGTGTGGATCCAGGTGCCCAGGTACTCGTTCGAGAAGGGCAAGACCAAAGAGATTCCGTAGCCGGAAGATCCAAGTGATTCAAATGGGCTGTGCGATTTCGGCGCGACTTCGAAGCGCGGGGGAGGACTAGCCAGTGGCAGGCCATTCCCCACGACAAGGAGTCAATGATGAAGAAGATCGAACGCCCGAAGCTCAAGCTGCTGCAGGAGACGGTTCGCACCCTCGAGAATACGGATCTCAAGGCGATCATCGGCGGAAACAACCCACCGTCGAATCGTACGGATTGCAAGACCTGCGCATAGCGTGATTCGCCGGTGGCGGCGAGCGAGCCGCCGGTCAGCTCGCTGCGTTGCGCCGCCGCCGACGAACGAGCCACCGCAAGGTCACGTGCAGGCGGCTGCGGATCAGGCGCAGGATGCTGTCGAGCTCGCTCGGACGCACCTGGAGCCGCGACGCCAGACGCTCGCGCGTGGCAGCGAGCACGGCGATGCGAATGCGTTGCAGATGGCGAGCCGCCGTGGCGCGATGCACGCGGTAGAGCGCGCCCAGCTGGTCGATGCTGAGGCCGTCGATGATGTGCTGTCGTAGCCACGTCTGATCGCGCGCCGGAAGGCCGCGCAGCGCCGCGCTGAAGGCGTGCTGGAACTCTTCCGCGTAGCGAGCCTTCACGTCCTCGAGCTCCGGGTTGCCCGGCGTGACGTACGCGTGCAACAGGGTGTCGTCGTCGACGCACGTCTCGCGCTGCGCCCGGCGCCGGACCTGCTGCGTCAGATCGATCGCCTCGCGAACGGCGATGATCCGGATCCAGCCGCGCAGGTCGCCTCGCCCGCTGAAGCTCTCGATCCCGCATGGGCTCGCGTCGCGCACCAGCACGCGCTCGCGAACGCGCTGCTTCACCTCGGCGACCAGATCGGTGAACGCGCGATAGCGAGCGAGCGCGGTTTCGAGCCCACTCATGCAGTGCTGCTCGAACGCCAGCAATGCATGCCTGTCGCCGAGTGCGCACGCGCGCGCGAGATACAGATCATCGGTGTGCAGCTGCGCCAATGCCGTCTCGACCGGAACATTTCCCGGCAGGTGCCTCACCAGGTGCGCGAGGAACTGCTCGGGACAGAGATCGACGGTGGGCCACGCAACACGTGCGGAGCGAACGAGCTCGTCAATGTGCACGCCGGCAGGATCCGGGACAAGCGTGGACAGAGTTGACGCGCTCATCGCAGACCGCTATCGATCTATAACACGGCACCGGTGACGTTCATGACCGGACTCCATCGTGACGATTGTCCCGCTCCCGACGACATCGCTGCGATGTTGTGCGCGCGCCTGGAAGGCGATTCGCTGCATGCGCTGGAGCAGCACGTCGCGGCATGTGCCGCGTGCCGCAAGCTGCTCTCGGTGCTGGCCCAGATCGAGGCACCCGTCACGACGGTGGGCAGCGGCGAGCCTCCCGGCGACCTCGGCGGCGATCGCAGGCTGGCATCGTCGTCGAGCGACGAGCTGGGGCCAGCGCTCGGCCCCGGACAGCGCGTCGGTCGCTACGTGGTCGCGCGGCTGCTCGGAACCGGGGCGATGGGCGCGGTGTACGCGGCCTTCGATCCCGAGCTCGATCGCAAGGTAGCTCTCAAGATTCTCGGGCACAGAGGAGATCGACTGCGGTGGGAGGCACAGGCGATGGCGCAGCTCGCTCATCCCCATGTCGTCGCGGTCCACGACGTCGGCACGGTCGAGGATCGCATCTTCATCGCGATGGAGCTCGTCGAAGGCGAGACGCTGGCCGGCTGGCTCGCCGGCGCGCCTCGCAGCTGGCGCGCCGTGCTCTCCATGTTCGTGTCCGCCGGAGAAGGCCTGGCGGCGGCGCATGCGGCCGGGCTGGTGCATCACGACTTCAAGCCCGAGAACGTCCTCGTCGGGCAGGATGGACGGGTCCGCGTCGGCGACTTCGGGCTCGCGAGCATGCGAGCCGACGAGCCGGCCCCGAGCTCCGAGCAGCTCGGCCCCGAGGCCGCGTCGCTATCGCGCAGCACGACCGCCTGGCTGGCCGGCACGCCCTATTACATGGCGCCCGAGCAGTTCCTCGGCCGCGCCACCGACGCGCGCAGCGATCAATTCAGCTTCTGCGTGGCGCTCTACGCGGCGATCGCGCGCGAGCATCCGTTCGATGGCGACGGTGCCGATGGGCTGGTCGAGGCGGTGATCGCCGGCCGCGCGCGCCGGCCGCCCGCGCGCTCGATCCTGCCGCGCTGGCTCCTGCGCGTGTTGCGTCGCGGCCTCGCGGCCCATCCCGAGGACCGCTATCCGGACATGAACACGCTGCTCGCCGAGCTGCGTCGCGATCCCGGGCGGCGTCGCGCGCGCGGTGCGATCGTTGCGGTCGCGGTGCTCGGCCTGGCAGCGGGTGTGGCGCTGGTCGCGCGCAGCGGCGACGCGCGGCTGTGCACGGGTGCGCGGCCGAGCTGGGCCGGCGTCTGGGACGCGCCGCGCGCCCAGATCGTCGAGCGCGCGTTCGCCGCCACCGGCAAGCCCTATGCGACGGCGGTGTACGCGAGCGTGGCGCGCGAGCTCGGCGCGTATGGCGAACGCTGGATCGCGATGCACACCGAGGCGTGCGAGGCGACCCGCGTGCGCGGCGAGCAAACCGAAGACCTGCTCGAGCGGCGCATGCTGTGCCTCGACGCCCGCCTGCGCGATGCCCACGCGCTCGTCGAGCGGTTCGCCGCTGCCGACGCCGACACCGTCGAGCGCGCCCCGGTCGCCGTCGGCTCGCTGGGCGCGCTTGCGAGCTGCGCCGATCTACAGGCGCTGGCGGGCCAGGTGCGGCCACCGGCAGACGCCGTCACGCGCGCGCGGGTCGCGCAGCTGCATGCCGAGCTGGCGGACCTCAAGGCGCTGCGCGTCGCCGGCCGCGCACGCGAGAGCCGTCCGCGGATCGGCGCGCTCGTCGAGGTGGCCGCGGCCGTGCGATATCGGCCGCTCGAGGCCGAGGCGCTGCAGGAGGAAGGCGACGTCGAGGTCGCCGCAGGGGACCTGGCGGTGGCGGCGGGCGCGTACGAGCAGGCGGTGTGGGCCGCCGAGGCCGGGCGCGACGACGAGCGCGCGGCCCACGCCTGGCTCGGGGTCATGCGCGTGCGCCGCGCCCAGGCCCGCTACGACGACGCGCTCGCGATCACCCCGCGCGTGACCGCCGTGCTCGAGCGGCTCGGCGGCCACGAGGAGATCGAGGGCGAGCTGCACATCGTCCGCTCCGGCATCCTGAGCGACGCGAGCCGGTTCGACGACGCCCGCGCCGAAGCGGAGAACGCACGCGCGATCCTGGAGCGGCGATTCGGCCCCGGCGATCTCCGCGTCGCCGACGCACTGGCGGCGCTGGCGGCGATCAACGGCCTCACCAGTCACCTCGACGAGGCGCTCGCGTACTTCCGGCGCCTGCGCGCCCTCAAGCAGCAACACCTCGGCGGCGATCACCCGGCGGTGGCGACCTCGATCTACAACCTCGGCGCCACCGAGGAATCCAAGGGCCTTCATCAGGAGGCGCTGGCTTCGCTCGCCAGCGCAGAGGCGATCTTCGTGCGCGCGGTCGACGCGAACCACCCCATGCTCGCCGCCATTGCTCGTCAGCGCGGCATCGTCTATGCCGCGCTCGGGCAGCTCGACGACGCGGTCGCGAGCTATCGCCGGGCCATGTCGATCGCCGAGGCCGCGTATGGCCCGGGGCACCCCGTGTACGCCGTCTCGCTCATGGACATGGGCGATGCCCTGGAGGGCCTCGGCCGCCACCGCGAAGCGCTCGCGGCGCTGCGATCGGCGCTCGCGCTCCTCGAGAAGCGGCTGGGCCCGGCACACATCCGCATCGCCATCTGTCTGGTGTACATCGCGCGCACGCAGGCCGCGCAGCGGCACCTCATCGAGGCGCGCAAGACGATCACACAGGCGATCGCGATGTACGAGCAGCTCGTCGGGCGCGACAGCCCGAACCTGCGCGAGGCGCTGCTGGAGCACGGCAGCATCGAGCTCGCGCTCGGGGCGCCCGCGCAGGCGCTCGTGCCACTCGAGCGGGCGCATGCCCTCGGCCCGCCGCCCGATCCCGAGGCCAACGCGCTCATCCAGTGGGCGCTCGGCCGCGCGCTCGTCGAGTCACACCGCGATCGCGCGCGCGGCATGGCGCTGGTGCGCGCCGCGCAGGACGAATTCCACGGCGACGCGCGCGCGCACGAGGAGCTACAGCAGCTCCTCGCGTGGCGTCGAAGGCATCGGTGAGCGCCGCGCGGCGCCCTATCGGCTCACGACACGCGGATCGAGCGGCGTCCAGTCGCCCGCGAGGATGAACGACGCCCAGTAATGAGGATGCGAGTAGCGCGGCTGACGCAGCAGTTGCAATTTTGCACGGCGAAGCGCCTCGGCGCGCCCGGTTCCGCGGAGCAGCTCGTCGTAGTACGCGCGCATCAGCTCGTGCGCCG
>DATIPJ010000024.1:0-12376 GCA_035472155.1 Kofleriaceae bacterium | reverse complement strand
CTGGCGGCGGGCCTTGGCGATGTGCTCGCCGCGGTCGCCGCGATCGGCGAGTGCGGGCGAGGCCACCGCGGCGAGCGACAGCGCAGCGAGAATGGCGAGCGAACGACGACAACGAGATGATGTCATGACCCAGCTCCTGGTTGAGGTACACCGTGGGCGGACTGCCCGCTTCACCCGAAACACCCAATGCGCATGTACTGCGTAGTGAGCCCACGCACCCGAACAGGGGCTGATTGGCTATATTGATCTACATGATCCGGAGTCGCGCGCCGAGTCAAGGCTCGCTCGCCGCATCCGCATCATGCGGTCGCTCTCACGATTCTGCGCAGCGCGCAAAACTGCACGCGCGATGAGCTCTCGGATCAGCGCGTGGCGGTCTGCGGCTGACCGGCGCGTGCGGGGAGCTGGTTCAGCATCGTGCGCGCGGCGCGCACGGTCTCGGTGGCATCCGCTGCGCTGGCGGGAAATGCCTGCCGCGCGTGCCACAGCGCGAGACCGGTGCGGTTATCGACGAGGGTCATCTCGAGGTACATCTGCGACTCGCCGCCCTCGTGGGGCAGCGCGGGGTTCTCGCCCCAGTCGGGACCCCAGATCGCGATGTCAAACGCGGCGCGGCCGAAGGCATCGATGACGCCCTCGGTCGCGCGCGCTGCGCTGTGGACGTGCTGTGCGCCGCGGCTGGCGGTGAATGCACCGTGTCCGATGCCAGCGCCACCGCCGCCGCCATGTCCGCCGACTCCACCGACGCTGTGCCCGCCGCCGCCGCCGCGACCGCCGCTCGACCCGCCGTGCCCGCCGCCACCGTGGCCACCGCCGCCGTTCGACTTGCTCGCGATGATGGCGATGATCGCCACCACGCTGATGATCAGAAGGCCGATCAGGATGCCCTGGGCCACCTTGTCGCCCGTGGTGTCGCGATGCTGCGCGACGTAGCCCCAGCCGCCGACGTAGAGCGTGGCGTCGGCGCCGGTGGTGGTGCCGAGCCGCGCCGGCAGGTACGGCACGGGCAGCTGGCCTGGATGCTCGGCGGCGACCGCGCCGTAACGCGATAGCGCGCTGACGGTGGCGAGGAGATCATCGTGGGTGAGCGCGCTGCCGCCGGCGAAGTCGCCGTTCCAGTCGATGAGGGCGCCGAGCGCGTAGTTGCGCCGCGCGAGGGTGTCGAGCGCGACGCTCATGAGGTTGACCTCGGTACCGTCGCGGACGCGGACGAGGTCGACGTTGTAGCCCGGCTGCGCCCACAGCTGGAGATCGAGCGGCAGCACATCGATCGTCGCGATCGCGCCCTGGGTGGCGAACGCCTGGGTCGCGACGGTCACCGGATGCTGAGGCCACGGGCGTTCGGGGGCACAGCCGGTGGCAAGGAATGCCACCACAGTGGCAACGGCGACGAGCGAGCGCAACACGCTCGAACGAGTCAGCAAGCGATGTTCCAGCACCGTTTCGAGGTGTTCCAGAGACTTCGCCGACGGCGACCTTGTCGCGCCGTCACCACACTGTGAGCCGGCACCACATGGGCGGTCGGTCAGCGCAGGGCGGGCGCGGCGGTGTAGACCCGGGTCTCGAGGGCCTCGCGCAGCCGGCCGGTGATCGGTCCGGGCTTGCCGCTGCCGATCGCGCCCTTGTCGAGCGAGACGATCGGCATGATGTCGGTGACGGTGCCGCACACGAAGACCTCCTGCGCGGCGCGCAGCTCGCCCTCGGTGACCGCCTGCTCGCGGACGGGGAGCTTGAGCTGGGCGATGCAGTCGAGGACGACCGCGCGCGTCACGCTGGGCAGGATCGCATGGCCCAGCGGATGGGTGCGCAGCGTGCCGTCGACGACGGCGAACACGGTGGTCGCGGCGCCCTCGGTGACGATGCCATCGCGCACCAGGATCGCCTCGAACGCATTGGCCTCGACGGCGGCCTGGCGCGCGAGGACGTTGCCGAGCAGGTTCACCGTCTTGAGGTCGCAGCGCGACCAGCGCATGTCCTCGAAGGTGATCGCGTGGGCCCCCTTCTGGCGCAGCTCGCGCGGCGGGACGAACTTGGTGACGCTCGCGTACACGGTGGGCGGCGTGCCCGGCGGCGAGAAGTGGTGGGTGCGCGGGGCAGCGCCGCGCGTGACCGCGATGTAGACGAAGGCCTCGGCGTCGGCGAGGCCGTTGTCGCGCACGAGGCGCTCGCAGATCGGCTTCAGCTCGGCGACGCGCGCCGCGCCGAATTCGATGCGCAGGCCGGCGAGGCCGTTGACCAGGCGCGCAGCGTGGAGATCCCACTCGAAGAGCTGGCCGCCCACGGCACGCACGCCCTCGTAGATGCCGTCGCCGAACAGAAAGCCGCGATCCTCGACCGAGATCAGGGCGCGTTCCTTCGGCACGTATTCGCCATTCAGGTACACGGTCGTCATGCCGCAAGGAGAGCACGTTTTGGCCGCGCGCAGCAGCGGGTGGATCTCAGGCCAGGCGATCCTGTCTAGAATGGGCGGGTGGATAGGCAGGACGAGTGCCTCGATCCGGACGATCTGGTGGCGTTGTTGCACGGACGACTGGCGCCAGCCTCGCAGCGCGCGATGGAGATGCACATCGCTGCATGTAGCGACTGCCGCAAGCTGGTGTCGGCGCTGGCGCAGGCCGAATCTGGGTTGAGACTTGCAAACCCGGACGCCGCGCGCGCGTCCGTCGAAGATGTCCTGTCCCTCACGTCCACCGTGCCGCGAATCGACCGGCATGCGGAGCTGGTCCCGGGGACGCTGGTCGGTCGGTACGTCGTGACCACGCGTCTGGGGGCGGGCGCCATGGGCGTTGTGTTCGCGGCCCATGATCCCGAGCTCGATCGCAAGGTCGCCATCAAGGTCTTGAACCACGCGCGATTCGCCGGCGGCGAAGGCGAGCCGGTTCCGGATCGGCTTCGACGGGAAGCGCAGGCAATGGCGCTGCTCACGCATCCCAACGTCGTCACGGTCTACGACGTGGGAACGATCGACGATTGCATCTTCATCGCGATGGAGCTCATCGAGGGATGCACGCTCGCTCGCTGGCTGGCTGGCGGCCGTCGCAGCTGGCGCGAGGTGGTGGCGATGTTCCTGCTGGCCGGGCGAGGCCTCGCAGCGGCACACACGGCGGGCCTGGTTCATCGCGATTTCAAGCCAGACAACGTGCTCGTGGGTGACGATGGGCGCGTGCGCGTCGCTGACTTCGGGTTCGCGCGGATGCTCGAGCCGCCGGAGTCGACGTGTGATCCCCGACCATCGGGATCTGGGAGCCCAGCTCGGTTCAGCAGCGCACTTGGGCTGGTGGGCACGCCGTACTACATGGCGCCCGAGCAGTTCATCGGGGAGGCCTCCGACGCGCGCACCGATCAGTTCAGCTTCTGTGTGGCGCTCTATGTCGCGCTCACAGGTCAGCACCCGTTTGCGGACCCGCGCCTGGGTCATCTGGCCGATGCGGTGATCGCGGGACGCTTGCGTCAACCGCCGGACCGCCGTGCACTGCCGCGCCGGTTGCTGCGTCTGCTCGCGCGCGGCATGGCGGTCGATCCGGCCGATCGGTATCCCGACATGGACACGCTGCTCGCCGAGCTCGGTGCTGATCCGAGGCGACGGCGTACCCGCGTGGCGGTTGCCACGCTGGCGGCTGTGGCCGTCGCCGGAGCCGCGGTGTTGGTTCCGCAACGCAGCGACGAGACACTCCTGTGCAAGGGCGCTGAACGAAAATGGGCGGGAGTATGGGACGCAACCCGGGCTCGCGCGGTCGAGCAATCGTTCGCGGCGACGGCGAAGCCATTTGCGCGCGCGGCCTACCTCAGCGTCGACCAGACGCTCGGTGCGTATCGCGCGCGCTGGACCGCGATGCACACCGAAGCCTGCGAGGCCACGCGGCTTCGTGGCGAGCAAAGCGAAGATCTCCTGCAGCGGCGGATGCTGTGTCTCGATGCGCGTCTCCGCGAGGCCGATGCCGTCGTGGACCGCTTCTCTGCCGCCGACGCGGCGATCGTGGAGTACGCCCCGGTCGAGGTCCGCTCGCTCCGCGATCTGGAGGTCTGTGCGGACCTCCAGGCGCTGTCGAGCCAGGTGAGCCCGCCGGCGGACAGGGCGACGAGCGAGCGCGTGGCTGCGCTGCGCAGCGAGCTCGCCCGGCTGCGGGCACTGCGGATCGCCGGGCGCGCGCGCGAGGCCCGCGAGCGGCTGGGCGCGCTGGTCGCCGCGGCCACGGCCACGAGATATCGCCCGCTCGAGGCCGAAACGCTGCGAGAACAGGGCGACATCGAGCTGATGGCCGGCGACCTGGAAACCGCCGCACGGGCGTACGAACAAGCGGTATGGCACGCCGAGGCCGGGCGCGCGGACGAGCTTGCCGCGACGAGCTGGATCGGCTTGATGAACGTGCGGCGAGCCCAGGCACGTTACGAGGAGGCGCTCGGGCTCTCGCCTCGCGTGACTGCGGCACTGGAACGGCTGGGCAACAGCGACGAGATCGAAGGCCAGCTGCACATCGCGCTCGCCGCCACGTTGAGCGCGGTCGACCGCATCGCGGACGCCCAGGCCGAAGCAGAGAAGGCGCGCACGATCCTGGAGCGTCACTTTGGAGCCGTCGATCCCAATGTGGCCGATGCGCTGGAGGAGCTTGGCAAGGTCGCGATGCTGTCCGGACAGCTGGACGCGGCCCTCGGGTATCGCCAGCAAGCCAGCACGCTCAAGCGGAGGCTGTTTGGTGACGATCACCCCGAGGTGGCCAATGCCCTGGTTCGCGTGGCCGAGGTACAGATGGCCAAGACTCGTTATGCGGACTCACTCGCCACGCTGCGCGAGGCACAGGCGATCTACGAGCGATCCATCGACCCCGGTCACCCGGCGTTCGCGACGCTGGCGTTCGACATCGGCTTGAACTATCAGGCGCTCACCCAGTTCGACAAGGCGGTCGAGATGCACCGCCGGGCGGTGGCCGTCGCTGCGGTGGCGTATGGCCGTGATCATCCGACGTACGCCAAGTTCCTCAGGACTCTCGGCTACGCGCTGACAGGGCTCGAACGCTATGACGAAGCGTATTCCAACCTCAGCGCGGCGCTGGCCATCCTCGAGAAGCGGCTCGGGCCGGACCACGACCTGATCGCTGCGTGCCTGCGGAATATCGCCGAGCTGCGATACGAGCAAGGCCGATACAGCGAGGCTCGTGTGGCGATCGTTCGTGCGCTCGCCATGTACGAGAAGATCTTCGGGCGCGACAGCCTGTACCTGCGGGTGGTGTTGCTGGTGCTGGGCCGCATCGAGCTCCTGCTCGACGCGCCTGCGCGCGCCATCGAACCTCTCGAGCGCGCCTATGCGCTCGGTCAGGACACCGATCCGGGCACCTATGCCGAGATCCAGTCGGCGCTGGGGCGTGCGCTCGTCGATGCCCACCGCGACGAGCAGCGAGGCATGGGGTTGACGCGAGCTGCGCAGCAGGAGTTCGAGCGAGATGACCGGGAGGCGGACGAGCTGGAGGACCTCCTGCTATGGCGCCGCCGACATCGCTGAGGCGATCCGGATCTCCGAAAGTTTTGCAGCGATTGCGACCACTTGAAAAATCCTCGAGCGACTTGTTCCTCACAGCTCATCGTCTAGATGTGGGAATCACGAACGCGATCTCCGGGCCCCTGCAGGACCTGGTTCGATCGGTTCGTCGCGCGTGGCCGACCATCGATGTCGATCCCGAGCGGTTCGTTGCCCACGTCGCGCGGCACCTCCCGGAAGGTCTCCCCATCGAGACCGCGCTGGAACAGATGCATACCGAAGACTTGTATCTCGCCCATGCGTGTGCGGTTCAGGACCGGAACGCGCTCGTCGAGTTCGAGCGCCACTGCATGCAGGGGCTGGAGACGACCGTATCGCGGTATTGCAGCTGCTCCGACTTCGCCATGGAGGTGAAGCAGCGCGTCCGCGAGCGCGCGCTGGTGGGCGATGCCGGGCCTCCCCGGATCGCGCAGTTCAGTGGCCGCGGTGACCTTCGAGGCTGGACGCGCGTGATGGCGATTCGAGAAGCGCTCGCGATGGTGCGCAAGCCGCGTGAAGAGGTCTCGATCGACGAAGAAACGCGGTTGCAGGGCTTCGTGACCGAGGGCGACGCGGACCTGGGCCACGTGAAGACTCATTACGTCAACGAGTTCAAACAGGCATTCAGCGAAGCGGTTCGCCGCTTGCCGGATCGCGAACGAACGCTACTCCGTCAGCACGTGATCGACGGCCTGAGCATCGACCAGCTGTCCGTCCTCTATGGCGTGCACCGCGCGACAGCGGGGCGCAATCTCCAGCGCGCGCGCCAGGCCGTGCTGACCACGACGCGTCACCAGCTGGTGTCGCGGCTCGGCGTGAGACCGAGCGAGGTCGACAGTCTTCTGCGTCTGATCAGGAGCAGGATCGAGATCACGTTGCGCGGGCTCAAGCGCCGGCGGCCAACCGCCCGTCGTTGATGGGCTGAATCGGTTTGCGTTGTGGCTCAACCGCGGCTGACAGCCGCCATGGGGGACGCTCATGTATTCGAGATGGAAATCTTGCGCGACTGGCATGTTGGTACTGGTGATCGGTTGTGGGACTGACCCGGACGATCGCACGGCGGCCGCGAGCAGCGACCTGCTGCAAGCAAGCGCAGACGCGCAGACGAGCTGTCGTACGTTCACCGTCCGCGGCACGGGCACTCAGTTCGGGATCACGAGCACGGGGACCGTGAGCCAGCCGCTCGATCTATCGGCTGCGGCGTTCGCGACGTTCTCTCGATCTCGCGGCTCGCTGGTGCGCGAGGTCGGCCGGGGTGAATCGAATGGCACCTTCAGCGCGCCGGTTTGCGTCGGGGCACCGACCTGGGACCTCGAGGTCACGCTCACGGGTGTTCCGAACGTGGCGGTCGGTGACGCCCGGGATCCCGATCTGGACAGCTACCTGCTGGGCCGGCTCGATGGGACGCTACCGACCGCGGAGACCGACGTGTCGCTCGAGCTCAGCGGGTTGCAACCCTGGACCGACGGCGACTCGCTGCAGATCGTGGCTGGCAACAACGGGGCCGTCGTGTTCTCGCCGGAGCTCGAGCTCGCGGAGCCGCCGGCGGCAGGTGCGACCTCGATCTCCGGCCAGAGCATCGACTGGGCTGCACAGTTCCCGCCGGCTTCGCTCGTCGAAGCGGCCAGGGGTGACGTGGCGATCGTGACCCAGCTGGTGGCGAAGACCTCGGGCGGCGAGTCGTATCTGGGGCTCGAGCGAGCGGGCACCGCGAATGGGTTCACGCAGACCGACGGCGGCGGGTCGACCCTGGCGGTGGCGATGTCGGAGGTGCCACAGACGGCGCTGTGCGTGCACTGGCGTGGGTCGGCGTTCGAGGAGCTGCGCGCCGAGTCGGGGGCCGGCGCGGTCGACGCGCCGGGCCAGCAGGGGCTCTTCATCGACGCACTGCCCGATGCGGCGAAGTTTGGCTTCTATGCGACCGCACCGGATCTGGTGCTGTACACGCCCTCGTCGCCGTCGGCCGACCTCGACCTCACGGCCCGCTACGGCAATCCGTTCGCGACGATGGGGAAGCCATGGGACGCATTTGCGATCGTGCAGTTCTCGTTCGTGGTGCCGGTCCAGCTCGGCACCGCGGCGCCCTACAACGAGCGCGTCGGCTACGACGCGAACCTGGCGCTCACCGCGTTGCACGGCGGTGTGGTGGCGCCGCTGATCTCGCCGGTGCGCAACGTACGGATCGCCGGCAAGGACCTCAGCTCGCCACAGATCGGTGTCGGTCCCTCGCCGATCGTCCAGTGGGACGCACCGCGGATCGGCCGGGCCACGCAGTACGCCGTCCTCTTGCGCAAGGTGACCGCCACCGCGACCCAGACGTCGGCGACGTCGGTCGTCCGGTTCGTCACCAGGTCTCGCAGTCTGCAGATCCCCGGTCCGTATCTCGCCGGCGGCGGTACGTACCTGCTCTCGATCGCCGCGATCAACTTCGGCCACGTGGACCGCACGCGATCGCTCCTCGGCGACGGACTGCCGTTCGAGTCCGCGAGCTCGGTCACGTCCACGTTCACACCCTAGCTCCGGGGGCGGAGCGCGCGATGCACGGCGTGGCCGATCACGCCGGCGGCGAGGATGCCGGTGGCGACCAGCGCGCTGGGTGTATCGGCGATGAGCGCACTGACCAGGAAGGCGAGGGCGCCCGCGACGACGATCGCGGCGGACCACGGGTAGCCCCAGGCGCGGAACGGGCGCGCGACCCCGGGCTCGCGGCGGCGCAGCACGACGAGCGCGAGGCAGCACACGGCGTAGTTGAGCGCGAGGAAGAACGCCGTCATCGCGATCAGGCTCTGGAACGTGCCGGTGGCGATCAGCACGATCGCGACGATGGTGGTGAGCACGGTCGCCACGCCCGGGGTGCCGCCGGTGTTGACGTCCGCCGCGCGCGCCCACAGCAGGCGGTCGCGGCCGAGCGCGAACAGGATGCGCGTGCCGATCATCATGATCGCGTTGAGCAGCGGCACGAGCGAGACGACGCACAGCACCGTGATGATCTGTCCGCCGCGCGGACCGATGATCGCCTGCGCGGCGTCGCTGGCCGGAAGCGCCGAGGCGGCGAGCGTGGGAACCGGGAGGATCACGAGCAGCGCGAGGTTGACCAGCAGATAGATCGCGATCACGGCGACCACGCCGCCGATCATCGCGCGCGGCAGGTTGCGCGTCGGGTCGCGATCCTCCTCGGTGAAGTACAGCGCGCTCTGCCAGCCGGCGTAGGTGATGACGACCGCCTGCAGCGCGGCGATCACGCCCGACAGGGTCAGCGCCGGCATGCTCGCGGTCGCCGGCGCGCCCGATGCGGCGCCCGCCATGACGAGGCCGGCGACGACCAGCGCGACGAACGCGAGGCACTTCAGCGCCGTCGTCCACTCCTGGAACCGGCTGCTGATCCGCACGCCGGCCCACTGCAGCGCGACGAAGCCGACCAGCATGACGACCGCGACGATGCGGCCGTTGCCGGCGAGCCCGGGCGCGAGCTTCTCGAGGAAGCTCGCCATGCCGATCGACACGTAGCCGAGCACGGTGCAGTACGTGATCCAGTCGGTCCAGCCGACGGCGAATCCGACCCAGTCGCCGAACGCGCGGCGCGCATAGACGTAGTAGCCACCGGCCTGCGGCGCCATCGTGCCGAGCTCGGTGAGGCAATTCGCGCCGAGCAGCGTGTAGAGCCCACCGACGAGCCACGCGATGAGGATCGGCCCCATCGTGTGCAGCTGACCGGCGACGAGGCCGGGCGCGGCGAGGATGCCGATGCCGATCGTGCTGCCGATGTTGACGGCGACGCCGAACCCGACGCCCAGGATGCGCAGCAGGTGGCCGGAACGCGAGCCGCTCGTGGTGATCCCCGGCAAGGTGAGCGAGACTATACGCGGATGAAACACCAGCGGTTGGGATCCACGGGCGTCAAGATCTCTCGCCTCGGCCTCGGCTGCGGCAACTTCGGCGGCGTGGGATCGGCTCCGGCGTTCTTCGGCATGGGCGAGAACGAGGCCGAGGCCCACGCGCTGCTCGACCGCGCGCGCGAGGCCGGCATCAACCTGCTCGATACGGCAGACGCGTACGGCGGCGGGCGCAGCGAGAGCTTCATCGGCAGCTGGCTTGCGGCGCGCGGCTCGTCGGTGCGCGACCAGCTGGTCCTCAGCACCAAGGTGTTCAACCCGGTCGGCCCGGGCCCCAACGAGCGCGGTCTGTCGCGGCTGCACATCCAGCGTCAGGTCGACGCGAGCCTGCGCCGACTGGCGACCGACCGGTTGGACATGTACCTCATCCACGAGCCGGATCCCTCGACGCCGATCGACGAGACCCTGCGCGCGCTCGACGATGCCATTCACGCAGGCAAGATCCTCTATGTCGGCGCGAGCAACATCGAGGCCTGGCGCCTCGCGGTCGCGCGCGGACGCAGCGACCTGCTCGGCCTGGCGCGCTTCGAATGGGTCCAGAATTCGTACAGCCTGCTCGACCGCTCCGCGGAGCGCGAGATGCTCCCGTTGTGCGCCGATCAACGCATCGGCTTCACAGCCTTCAGCCCCCTGGCAGGTGGCTGGCTGACCGGCAAGTACCGCTCCCAGCAGGCATTCCCCGAGGGCTCGCGCATGACGCTGCGTCCCGAGCCGTACCAGCACTTGCTCAGCGAGCGCGTGTTCAGCGGCCTCGATACGCTCGCCGCCGCCGCCCGCGCGCGGGGCGTGCCGATCGATGCGCTCGCGCTCGCCTGGGTGCTGCACCAGCCGCAGGTCGACGCCGCGATCCTGGGCCCGCGTACGCCGGCGCACCTGGCGAGCGCCCTCGCCGCGCTCGACGTGACGCTGTCGCCGGCCGAGGCCGCCGAGCTCGCCGCGCTGTTCTGATAGGCTGCGCGCCATGCTCGACGATCCGCCGTGCTTCGATCGCCAGCGTGCCGAGGCGATCGCGCTGGAGCTGTACGGCCTCGTCGCGACGGCGAGCGCGCTGCCGAGCGAGCGCGACCAGAACTTCTTGCTCGCCGTCGATGGCGAGCCGCGCCTGGTGCTCAAGATCGCCAATGCCGGCGAGGATCGGGCGTTTCTGGCCGCCGAGCAGCGCGCGATGCAGCACGTGGCGGCAGGGACCGCGCTGACCCCGCGCGTACACGCTGCGTCGGGCGGGGCGACGATCGGGAGCGCGACCGGCCCCGATGGCAGGGCGCACCTGGTCTGGGCGGTGTCGGTGCTCCCGGGGGTGCCGCTGGCGGCGGTGGCGCGGCGCTCGCCCGAGCTGTTCGAGCGGTTCGGCGCAGCGGTCGGCGAGCTGACGCGCGCGCTCGACGGCTTCGACGACGCGGCGCTGCACCGCGACTTTCACTGGGACCTGGCGCGCGGCCGAGAGGTCGTGGGCCGGCATCGCGCGCTGGTCCCGGAGGGCGAGCTCGGCGCGGCGATCGATGCGCTGATCCGGCGGTTCGACGAGCACACGGCGCGCGAGCTCGACGCGCTGCCGCGCAGCGTGATCCACGGCGACCTCAACGACCACAACGTGCTGGTCGGTGGCGGCGCGGACCTGTTCGACCGCCGGCAGCACGTGACCGGGCTGATCGACTTCGGCGACATGGTGCACGGCGTGACGATCGGCGAGCTGGCGATCGCGATCGCGTACGCCGTGCTCGATGCGGCCGATCCGCTGTCGGTGGTGTGGCACATGGCCCGCGGCTATCGCGGCGCGCGCGCGATGACCGACGCGGAGATGCGCGCGGTGTTCGGGCTCGCGATGCTGCGGCTGTGCACCAGCGCGTGCCTCGCGGCGCACCAGCGCCGGCAGCACCCCGACAACGACTACCTCAACGTGAGCCAGGCGGCGCTCGGGCGCACGCTGCCGCGCCTGGCGCGCATCCCGTTCGGGATCGCCGCCGCGACGGTGCGCAGCGCGTGCGGGCTCGAGCCGTTCGAGGCGAGCGCCAGGGTCCGCGGCTGGCTGGCGGCGCGCGCGGGGACGTTTGCGCCGGTGCTCGGGATCGATCTGCGCAGCGAGCCAGCGCTGGTGCTCGACCTCAGCACGGGCAGCGCGCTGGTCGGCGGCGATGCGCGCGACAACGACGAGCCGGCGTTCACCGAGCGCGTGTTCGGCGCGATGCGGCGCGCAGGGGTGCGCGTGGCGGTCGGGCGCTACGACGAGCCGCGGCTGCTGTACGTCACGCCGGCGTTCGCCGCGGGCGATGGCACGCTGTCCGAGCACCGGACGATTCATCTGGGGCTCGATCTGTTCGCGGCCGCCGGTACGCCGGTGCACGCACCGCTCGACGGTGAGGTGGTCTTTGCCGACGAGCAGAAGATCCGGCTCGACTACGGCGGCGTGATCGTGCTGCGGCATCGCACCGACGACGGCGCTGGCGGTGGCAGCGAATTCTTCACGCTCTACGGTCACCTCAGCCGCGCCTCGTTCGCGCGTCTCGAGATCGGGCAGCGCGTGGCGCGCGGCGAGCCGATCGCGCGGCTGGGAACGCCCGAGGAGAACGGCGGCTGGACCCCGCACATCCACCTGCAAATCATTTGCGATTTCCTCGGCTGGGGCAGCGACTTCCCCGGCGTCTCGACCCCCGGCCGGCGCGCCGAGTGGCTCAGCCTGTGCCCCGATCCGAACCTCCTGGTCGGCATCCCGGCCGAACGGCTGCCTCCGGCGACACCGCCGCTCGAGCAGGCGCGCGCGCGCCGGCAGCGGCTCGTCGGGCCGAGCCTGCGGGTCGCATATCGCCGGCCGCTGCGCCTGGTGCGCGGCTGGCGGCAGTACCTCTACGACGACGACGGCCATCGCTACCTCGACGCCTACAACAACGTGCCGCACGTGGGTCACTGTCACCCGCGTGTCGCCCTGGCGGCCGCGCAGCAGATGTCGGTGCTGAGCACCAACACGCGCTACCTC
>DATIPJ010000023.1:0-3408 GCA_035472155.1 Kofleriaceae bacterium | reverse complement strand
CAAGCTGCACCGCGACCTCAAGCCGTCGAACGTGATGGTCACCCCCACCGGGCGGCTCGCGCTGCTCGACTTCGGCCTCATCGCCGGCATCGCCGAGGGCAACCCCGATCGGCTCGCGGTCGGCACACCGATCTACATGTCGCCCGAGCAGGCGGCGGACCAGTCGCTGACCGAGGCCAGCGACTGGTACTCGGTGGGCGCGATGCTCTACGAGGCGCTGGTCGGGCGGCGGCCGTTCGAGGGCAACGCCGAGCAGGTCATGACGCGCAAGCAGGCCGAGACGCCACCGTCGCCGCGCCAGCTCGACAGCAACGTGCCCGCGGAGCTGTCGCGGCTGTGCACGCAGCTGCTCCAGCCGCAGGCGGGCGCGCGGCCGACCGGCGTGGCGATCCTCGAGGCGCTCGGGGCCGCGCCGTCGGAGACCACGCGCACGATCGGCCGCAGCTATCCGCCGGCGAGCTTCGTCGGGCGCACGGCGGAGATCGATTTCTTGCGCGGCGCGCTGGCCGACGGGCGGCGCAGCGGCGTCGCGGTGATCGTCAAGGGGCGGAGCGGCATCGGCAAGACCACGGTGATCCGCCGCTTCCTGCGCGGCCTGGGCGATCAGGCGTTCGTGCTCGAGGGCCGCTGCTTCGAGCGCGAGGCGGTGCCGTTCAAGATGCTCGACGGCATGGTCGATGCGCTGACCGGCGTGATCGTCGGCCTGCCACTGCTCATCGCCGCGCAGATCGCGCCGCGCGACCTGGGCTCGCTGGTGCGGCTGTTTCCGGTGCTGCGCCGCGTGCCCAAGTTCGCCGAGCTCGCGGCGCAGATCGCCGTGCCGCCGGATCCGCAGGAGATGCGCCGGCGCGGGTTCGCGGCGCTGCGCGCGGTGCTGGTCAAGCTGACGCGGATGCGCCCGGTGGTGCTGTTCGTCGACGACGCGCACTGGGGCGACTCCGACAGCGCGGTGTTTCTGTCCGAGCTCGCTCACAGCGCGGAGCCCGGGCTCATGATCCTGATCGCGCACCGCCCCGAGGACTACCTCGGCGTGGTCGCGCAGGTCCGCCGGCCGCCGCCGGGCAACGTGCGGCGCGGCGACATCCGCGACCTCGAGATCCTGCCGCTCTCCGAGGTCGAGTCGCTCGCACTGGTCAGCCAGCTCGCCGGGGACAGCGCGCGCCTGGGCGATGTAGTCGCCATCGGCGCGGGCAACCCGCTGGTCTTGACCGAGATGGCGCGTGCGCCCGCGATGACCGCGGGCGCGCGGATCGAGGACCTCGTGCGCGAACGCGCGCTCAAGCTTTCGCCCGACGCGCAGGCGATGCTCGCGGTGTCGAGCGTGGCGGCGCGGCCACTGCCGGTCGAGATCGCTGCGCACGCCGCGGGCGTCGCCGGCGGGCACGAGGAGGCGACGCAGCTGTCCGTCGAGCGGTTGGCCACGCTGCGCCAGGTCGGGGACCAGATGATCCTCCACCCGGCGCACGACCACGTCCGCAACGCGGTGCTGGCCAGCCTCGATGCCGAGGCGCGCGCGGGCTGGCACGAGGCGCTCGCGCTGGCGTTCGAGGCGGTCCAGGGTCCCGATCAGGTCGACTCGCAGGCGGTGGTCGAGCACTGGCTCGCCGCCGGGCATCCGGCGAACGCCGCGCACCACGCGGTCTCGGCCGCGCTGCGCGTCGAGGAGGCGTTCGCGTTCCGGCGCGCCGCCGAGCTCTACGAGGTCGCGCTCGCGTACGGCCCGTGGGACGCCGCCGGCCAGCGCGATCTGTTGCGCCGCAAGGCCCACGCGCTGCAGTGCGCCGGCCAGCTCGACGAGGCGGCGCAGATCTACGCGCACGCGGCGCAGCTGCTCGGCGACGCCGATGCGATCGACCTCGAGCGCCTCCACGTCGAGGTCCTCCTGCGCCGCGGCCGGCTCGACGAGGCGCTGCCCGCCGCCGAGCGCTTGCTGGCCAAGGTCGGCATCCGCATCCCGCTCGCGGGGCGGCCGCCGCGCACCCGGCTCGCCACGCAGTGGCTGTCGGTCAAGATCCGCGGCCTCGACTACACCGAGCGAGATGCCTCGACGATTCCGGCGCACGACCTGCTCACCATCGACGTCCTCTACTCGATCGCGTCGAGCCTGGCGTTCTCCGACCCCGCGCTCGGCCGCGTGGTGCAGTCCGAGCTGGTGCGCGCGGCGCTCGACGCCGGCGAGCCGGTCCGCGTCTGCCTCGCGCTCGCGCAGGAGGTCTGCTACGCGGCCGCGGCGGGCAGCCGCAACCGCGCCGTGATCGAGAATGTCGCGGCGCGGCTGCGCTCGGTCGCGATCCGCATCGCCTATCCGCACATCATCGGGCTCGCCGACACCGCGATGGGCATTGCTGCCCACCTGAGCGGCCGCTGGAAGGACGCGCGCGGCCACCTCGAGGCCGGCCTGGCCACGCTGCGCGACCACGGCGCGGGCGTGCGCTGGGAGATCGACGTCGGCGATACCTTCTGGCTCGCGACGCTGCTCTACCTGGGCGAGTGGCGCGAGATGGCGCGGCTCACGCTCGTGCTGCTGCGCGAGGCGAGCGACCGCGGCGATGTCGTCGCGCAGCAGGGCCTGCGCAGCGGTCGCTGCAGCATGGCGTGGCTGATGCTCAACCGCCCCGACGAGGCGCAGAACCAGCTGACCCTCGCGACCCAGACGCTCGGCGATGGCTTCCACCTGCCGCACGTGCAGGCCGCGGTGGCGCAGATCAACATCGACCTCTACATCGGCGCCGCCGCGGTCGCCTCGCAGCGGCTCGTCGAGGTCTGGCCGAGCATCGAGCAGACCGGGATCCTGCGCCTCCAGCAGCCGCGGGTCGAGCTCAGCGTCCTGCGCGCCCGCACGCTGCTGGCCGACCTGGCGCAGCCCGACCGCCTGCGCGCGGCGCGCGCGATCGCCGACGAGATGCTCAAGGAGGGCGCCGGCTGGGCTTCCGCGTTCGGCCACCTCATCCGCGCGGCGGTCCACGCATGGGGCGGCGACGACGACGGCGCGATCGACGCGCTCGTGCGCGCCGAGGAAGAGCTCACCACCGCGGGCATGACGGGCTTTCTCCACATCGCGCGGCTGCGGCGCGGCTTGCTGGACGGCGGCGGCGGCGGCATCGCCCGATCGGAGGCCGCGCGCGATGTCCTGCGCGACCTCGGCGCCACGGACCCCGATCGAGTCGCGGTTCACCTGCTGCCCTGGCCCGCCTGATGTTGTACCCTTCCTCTGGGTCGGATTCGGGTGATCCGACTTGGGTCGTAGGACGTACCGCTTGCGACGGCGCTTTCGCCGGGATGAGGGTAACCAGAAGTGTCAGATATCGCTCAGCACATCGCGGTCTCCCATAAAGTCGAGTTCGAGGACCTGGACTGGGAGACAGCGCGCCGCATCGGGCTGACCCGCCAGGAGATCGAGAGCCTCCA
>DATIPJ010000022.1:0-8855 GCA_035472155.1 Kofleriaceae bacterium | reverse complement strand
CGCAGCGCGGGTATCCGAGGTCGCCAAGGAAGCGGGCGTCGCCGACGGGACGATCTATCTCTACTTCAAGAGCAAGGACGACCTCCTGATCTCGCTGTTCGAGAACCGGATGGCGAGCGTCAACGAGCAGCTGCGCGCCGCGATCGCCAACCTGCCGCCGAGCGAGCAGCTGCGCGCGTTCATCCGCGCGTACCTGCGGATGGTGTCCGACGAGCCGACGGCGGTCGAGGTGCTCACGATCGAGCTCCGCCAGTCGAGCAAGTTCATGAAGGAGTACGACAACCCGCAGTTCGCCGACTTCCTGCGCATGCTCGGCGGCGTCATCGCGGACGGCCAGGCGCGCGGCGAGCTCGATGCCGCGATCCCCAGCCACGTCGCCGCCCGCATGATCTTCGGCATCCTCGACGAGCTCGCGCTCGCATGGGTGCTCGCCAAGCAGCCGATCAAGTCGGCCGGCGCCGCCGGTCCGACGCCTGGTACACGTCCGAGGAAGTTCGATATCGTGCGCGCGGCAGACTGGGTCGTCGCACTCGTGACTTGTGGCCTCGACAAGAGAGCCAAGAAGGAGATGCCCCCGTGAAGATTTTGGTTCCCATGAAGCGGGTCCCCGATCCGGCGCAGAAGGCCAAGATCAAGGATGGCCACATCGACCTGACCGGCGCATCCTGGATCGTCAACACGTTCGACGAGTACGCGATCGAGACCGCGCTGCGGCTCCTCGAGAACGGCGCGGACAACACGCGCATCGCCGGCGGCGAGCTCCTCGTGGTCACGCTCGGCCCCGACGACGCGGCCAAGGAGCTGCGCACCTGCCTCGCGATGGGCGCCGACCGCGCGATCCACGTCGTGTGCAAGGACGAGGAGATCGACTCGCTCGCCGTGGTCAAGGTGCTGCAGGGCGTGATCGACGCCGAGAAGCCCGATGTCGTGATCATGGGCAAGCAGGCGGTCGACGGCGACGCCAACCAGGTCGGCCAGATGCTCGCCGGCAAGCTCGGCTGGCCGCAGGCGACGTTCGCCGCGTCGATCGAGCTGTCGGGCGACAAGGCGAGCCTGACGGTCGGCCGCGAGGTCGACGGCGGCGTCGAGTACAAGAAGGTCCCGCTGAAGAGCGTGATCACGGTCGACCTGCGCATCGTGGCGCCGCGCGCGGTCAAGAACGGCGTCACGCCGGAGTCGCACAACTACTCGGGCGAGGGCGCGCGGCTGCCATCGCTCAAGGGCATCATGGCCGCCAAGAAGAAGCCGATGGCCCAGGCCAAGCTCGCCGACTACGGCGCGGGCCCGGCCCCGGCGATCCAGGAGCAGTCGGTGACGCTGCCGCCGCCGCGCGCGGCCGGCCAGATCGTCGCCGACATCCCGACCCTCGTGAAGAAGCTCGCCGACGAGGCGAAGGTTCTCTAGGAGCAGCCATGGGAAACGTCCTCGCATTCTGTGAGTCGAACGGCGCGCAGCTCAAGTCGAGCGCGCTCGCCAACCTGTCGTTCGCGCGCGAGGCCGCCAAGGCCCACGGCGGCGATGTCATCGCGCTGATCGTCGGCGCGGGCGCCGGTGCGGCCGGCCCCGAGGCGACCAAGTACGCGCCCAAGGTGGTCGTGGTCGACGACGCCGCGCTCGCGCACTACCTCGCCGAGACGTTCGCGCCCGTGGTGGCCGAGGTCGCCAAGGCGCAGGGCGCGACGCTGGTGTGCGCCACCGCGACCTCGATCGGCAAGGACCTCGCGCCGCGGGTCGCCGCGCTGCTCGATGCCGGCATGGCATCGGACATCTCGAAGGTGACCGGCAAGGACACGTTCGTGCGGCCGATCCTCGCCGGCAACGCGTACTCCACGGTGCAAATCAAGACGCCGATCATCGTGGTCACGCCGCGGCAGTCGGAGTTCGAGCCTGCGGCCGAGCTGCCCACCCCGGGCACGGTGACCACCGCGGCGGCGTCCGGTGCCAACGCCCTGGGCGCCGAGTTCGTGCGGCTCGATGCCCAGAAGAGCGACCGGCCCGATCTGGCGGACGCCAAGGTCGTGGTGTCGGGCGGCCGCGGGATGAAGAACGGCGAGAACTTCAAGGTGCTCGAGCAGCTGGCCGATCTGCTAGGTGCCGCGATGGGCGCCTCGCGCGCCGCGACCGATGCCGGCATGGTCCCGGCGGACTGGCAGGTCGGGCAGACCGGCAAGATCGTCGCACCCAACCTGTACTTCGCGGTCGCGATCTCCGGAGCGATCCAGCACCTCGCCGGCATGAAGGGCTCCAAGACGATCGTCGCGATCAACAAGAACAAGGACGAGCCGATCTTCCAGGTCGCCGATTACGGTGTTGTCGCGGAATGGGAGAAGGCCATTCCCGAGTTGATCACGGAGATCAAGAAGCTCAAGGCGACCCGCTAGGCCTCCGGGCCCAACCTGCCCGAGCCCGACGGTTCTCCCCGTGGTGCCGCACAGTTGCCGCGACACTGCGGTCGCTTGCCACTCGAAGAACCGTGCTACAAGAATAAGTAACCACAAGGCAGGGACCTCATGGCATTTGGACAATCTGCTTCGGCTCGTCCCATCGCAGGCGCTGTCGCGACCATGGGGGTCAGCGACCGCGTCGCATTCTTGCGTAAGACCTACGGCCTGCTCGGCGTCGCGCTGATCGCATTTGCGGCGATCACCGGCGGCATGATGCGGTTCATGCCCGAGACCAGCTGGGCGTTCTCGAAATGGGCGTTCACCGGCCGCTGGAACTGGCTGCTCGTGATGGGCCTGTTCATGCTGGTCGGCTACATCGCCGAGCGGCTCGCGCGCTCCGAGACCTCGCGCGGCCTGCAGTACGTCGGGCTCGGCGTCTTCGTGTTCGCCGAGGCGATGCTGCTCCAGCCGATCCTGTGGATCCTGATGATCCGGTTCGGCGCCTCGTCCGGCCTGGTCTACGCCAATGGCGATGTGCCCGCGCTGTCGGGACAGGCGGCGTCGATCTTGATGCAGGCGATCGTCATCACGCTGTCGATCTTCGTCGGGCTCACGCTGACCGTGTTCCTGACCAAGAAGGACTTCTCGTTCATGCGCGGCGTGCTCGCGATCGGCTCGTTCGCGGCGCTCGGGGTGATCCTCGCCTCGGTGATCTTCGGATTCAGCCTCGGAGCGTTCTTCTGCGGTGCGATGATCCTGCTGATGGCGGGCTACATCCTCTACCAGACCAGCCTGGTGATGAGCTATTTCCCGCCGACGGCGTACGTGGCGGCCTCGCTGATGCTGTTCTCGACGATCGCGACGCTGTTCTGGTACGTGCTCCAGATGCTGATGGAGCTGAATCGCCGCTAGTACCGCCCGGTCCGCGTGAGGCGGGCCAGGCGTCAGTAGGTCTCGCGCAGGGCATCGCCCGACGCGGAGACCCGCCAGGTACGGGCAGGTACGAGCGTTTCGGCGTTCGCGTGGGCGCCATGGCTCAGGCTATACTCGGCGAACATGCCTGCGGTGCCGGCGCCATCTGGGGTTTCTGTAACGCTCGCTCCGCTCTCGTCCACCGACATTGGGGCCGTGCGCAAGCTGGAGGACGCCATTGCGTCGGTGATGCGCGGCAAGCCGGAGGCGATCCGGGCGGCGGTGGTGGCTCTCCTGGCGCGCGGCCATCTTCTGATCGAGGACATCCCGGGGGTCGGCAAGACCACGCTGGCCCGGGCCATGGCGGCCGCGCTGGGCGGCACGTTTCGCCGCATCCAGTTCACCAGTGACCTCCTGCCGTCGGACATCGTGGGCGTGTCGGTCTACGACCAGCACGGCAAGGTGTTCGAGCTCAAGCGCGGGCCGATCTTCGCCAACATCGTGCTCGCCGACGAGATCAACCGCACCACGCCGCGCACGCAGTCGGCGCTGCTCGAGGCGATGAGCGAGGGCCAGGTCTCGATCGACGACACGACGCACACGCTCGACACGCCGTTCATCGTGCTCGCGACGCAGAACCCGGCCGAGCACTACGGCACGTATCCCTTGCCCGAGTCGCAGATGGACCGCTTTCTGTTGCGGATCTCGATCGGCTATCCGGGCAAGTCGGTCGAGCGCGAGCTGGTGCGCGAGCGCACCGGCGGCGATCCGGTGGCGCGGGTCTCGCCCGTGGTCGACCTGGCCACGGTGCGCTCGCTGCAAGATTGCGTCGAGACCATCCGGGTCGACGACGCGCTGGTCGATTACGCGATGTCGATCATCGACGAGACGCGGCGGCATCCGTCGATCGCGGTCGGCGTGTCGACCCGCGGCGCGCTCGCGTGGTATCGCGCCGCCCAGGGCGCCGCGCTCGCGGCCGGCCGCGACTTCGTGATCCCCGACGACATCAAGCTGCTCGCGGTGCCGTGCCTCGCTCACCGGCTGGTGCTCGCCCAGGCGCACGATTCGCTCGGGCGGATCCGCGCCGACGGCGAGCGCCTGATCCACGAGATCGTCCACCGCGTCCCCGTTCCGACCTGATTGGGCCGCGATGAAGGCTGGCGTGCAGCGTAGCGAGCGTGCGGTGAGCGAGGAGGGTGGCGCCGAGCGCCGGCGCATGCCGTGGTGGCACCGGCTGCGCCCGCCGCGCCGGCTGAGCTTCACGCGCGAGGGCCGCATCATCGTGATCCTCGCGGTCGGCGTCGGGTTCGCGGCGATCAACACCGGCAACAACCTGCTCTACCTGCTGCTCGGCTGGCTGCTCAGCTTCATCATCGCGTCGGGCATCCTGTCCGAGCTGACCCTCAAGCGGCTCACCGTCGAGCGCCGGCCGCCGCCGCGGGTGTTCGCCGGCGAGCCGTTCCTGATGGAGGTCGTGATCCGCAACGAGAAGGCGCACCGCGCATCGTTCTCGATCGAGGTCGAGGACCTGGTCGGCTCGACGCCGCTCGACAAGCGCTGCTACTTCCTGAAGATCCCGGCGGCGAAGTCGCAGCGCACGAGCTATCGCCACACCTTCGTGCGGCGCGGGCTGTACACGCTGACCGGGTACCGGGTCGCGACCAAGTTTCCGTTCGCGCTGTTTCGCAAGTCGCGCGATGTCGACGCGCCGCTCGACGTGCTGGTCTATCCGTCGCGCGTCGCGGTGGCGCGGCCGACGCCCCGGACCCAGACGCGCGGCGAGAGCCACGCCAATCGCACCGGCCGGCGCGGCGAGTTCTTCGGCCTGCGCGAGCACCGCTCCGGCGACGACCGGCGCGACGTGCACTGGCGATCGAGCGCGCGCACCGGGCGGCTCCTGGTCCGCGAGTACGAGGACGAGCACGCGCGGCGCGTGGTGATCTGCGTCGACAATGCGCTGCCCGATGCGACGCGCGACGCGCTCGCCGACGCCGCGCTGACCCCGGCGATGGAGGTGCAGATCGCCTCGGTCGAGCGTGCGATCAGCGTCGCGGCGAGCCTGTCGGCGGTCTACCTCGAGTCCGGCTGGACGATCGAGCTGTGCGCGCGCGACTGCCACATCCCCGCCGGCACCGGGCGCATCCACGACGCCAAGATCTCGCGCGCGCTGGCCCTGCTGCCGTACGTCTCGGACACCGTCGCGTTCGCCCAGCTGCCGGCGCAGGTCGAGAGCGTGCTGGTCATCCCGCGCGCGGTGCCGGCCGCTGGCCGCCCGAGCGCTTCGACGGTCATGGACGTATGAGGTTCGCGATCGCCCACAAGGTCGCGACCTACCTCATGGTGAGCTGCGCGTACCTCGCGCTGGTCGCCGGCGGCGGCGTGTCGCCGCTGATCGCCATCGGCGGCGCGGTCGGGCTCATCGCCTCGTGGTGGTGGGAGCCGCCGCTGGTGCGGCTCGAGCGCTGGACCCTGCTCTGGACGATCGGCTCGATCATCGCGCTGGTCTACAGCGCGCTCACCGCGATCGCCAGCGCGGACTTCCTCGGGGTGGGCGCCGAGTTCTTGATCTGGCTGATCGTCGCCAAGGCGTTCAACCGGCGCGCCGCGCGCGACTGGCAGCAGATGTACCTGCTGGCGTTCCTCATGCTCGTCGCCGGCTCGGTGCTCAACCCCGATCTGACCTACGGCGCGTGCTTCCTCGGCTTCGTGATCGCATCGACCTGGGCGCTCACGCTGTTTCATCTCCGGCGCGAGATGGAGGACAACCTCCTGGTCAAGCACGCGGCCGACCGCGCGTCGGAGCGGGTCGAGGTCCGCCGCATCCTCGACTCGCGGCGCATCGTGAACGCCCGGTTCTTCGCGGGCACCGGCGCGCTGTCGTTCGGCGTGTTCATCGGGGCCGCGGTCGTGTTCCTCGCGCTGCCGCGGATCGGCGTCGGCTTCTTCCTCAAGGGCCGCAGCGGCCTCACGCTCACCGGCTTCTCCGACGGTGTGAAGCTCGGCGGCCACGGCGTGATCAAGAACGACGCGACCGTGGTGATGCGCGTCGAGATCGGCAGTCGCTACGGCGGCCGCGACGCGCCCGAGATCCACTGGCGCGGCGTCGCCTTCGATCACTACGATCACGGCCAGTGGTCGCGGATCAAGAACTCGCCGATCACGCGGCAGACCCTCGAGGAGAGCACGACCCGCGACCGCCGCTTCCTGCTCTGGGACGGCCCGGCGCTGCCGTCGCCCAATATCGATCAACTCTCGACCCAGCTGGTCAAGCAGGAGATCTGGCTCGACCCGCTCGACTCCGACGTGCTGTTCGGCGCGAGCAAGCCGCGCATCATCCAGTACACGCACACATTGCGGCCGCGCAAGATGCTCACCGAGCGCAACGACGAGGTCCGCCTCGAGCACGGCAACACGATCCACTACACGGTGTGGTCGCAGCTCGCGCCGCCGCCGCTCGAGACGTTGCGCGGCACCGGCGCCATCCCGGCGAACTACGAGGTCTATCTGCAGCTGCCATTGGCGATCACGCGGCGCACGCGCGACCTCGCGCGCCAGATCACGGCCGGCTCCACCAACAACTACGACAAGGCGATCGCGATCAAGCGCTACCTGGTCAACAACCTCGGCTACACGCTCGTGCTCGCCGACCCGGGCGACCAGGAGCCGGTCGACTTCTTCCTGTTCGACCGCAAGCAGGGCCATTGCGAGTACTTCGCCTCGGCGTTCGCCGTCCTCGCGCGCGCGGTCGCGATCCCGACCCGCCAGGTCAACGGCTTCCTCGGCGGCGAATGGAACGAGTACCAGGGCTACGTCGCGGTGCGCGCCGGCGACGCCCACTCGTGGGACGAGATCTACGTGCCGGGCGCCGGCTGGGTCACGATCGACCCCACGCCGCCCGCCGACATCGATGAGCTCGGACGCGGCGGCACGGGCTGGACCGCGCGCGCGAGCCGCCTGGTCGACACCCTGCGCTTCCAGTGGAACAAGTGGGTGATCGAGTACGACCTCGCCTCGCAGCTGTCGCTGTTCAAGCGCGTCGGCGGCGCGTTCCAGGACGCTGCCTCGGCGATCAAGCGCGGGTTCGTCGCCGTCAAGGACGCGGCCGTGCGCCACTGGCAGGCCTCGATCGCGGTCGCTGCGCTGGTCGCGCTATGGCTGGGCGCACGCCGCCGCAAGCTCCTCGCCGGGCTCGGGCCGGCCCGCCGCGCGCCGCCGCGCCACCGCTCGCCGATCGCCGCGATCTACGACGACGTTTCTCGCGCGCTCGCCCGCTCCGGAATGCCGCGCGAAGCGGCGGTCACGCCGCGCGAGCTGGCCGCCGAGGTCGCCGCGCGCGGCGATGGCACCGCGCGCGACCTGGGCGAGCTGACCGAGCTCTACTACGCCGCCGAGTGGGGCCATCGCGCCGACCCGGCCGCCGAGCAGCGTGCCACCGCCCTGGCCCACGCGATCCGCGCCACACTCGACGCCGCTCGCCACGCGTCTCGCTGACATGCCACACCCGTCGCGGCGTGCCAGATTGGCAGCGCGCCGCCGGTTTGTTGATGCGACCATCCCCGCGTGATAGCAACAATCGTCGTCGATAGGCGGCGGCCTTCCCCTTGCAAAGAGCAGCACCGATGACGCGATTCGTACCCGTGACCGTGCTGGTCTTGCTGGCTGCCAGCGGCGTCGCGAACGCCGAGGGAATGCTCGGCTCCGGCGGAGCGGAGATCGTGTTCGAGCACCTCAAGGTCTCCAAGGACGGTATGACGTTCTTCGAGCCCGAGCTGACCGACCGCCCGCTGTATTTCAACCTCGCCCACTGCACGTGCTCGAAAGCGGGAAGGGATTCGTTCAAGTACGACATTCGCGAGACCGTGCCCTCCGGCATCCATTCGCAGCTCGAGTTCTGGGTCGGGCAACAGTGCGCCGACGATACCCTCCGCAACACGATGTGCAGGCAGGCCGGCACGATCCCGGACGTCGACAGCCTGAACGCAACACCTAAATTGGGGCAGGATTTCAGTCTATTCGACGTGGTGAATGGCGTGGGGGACCCGAACAACGACTGTCCAACGACGCTCGAGGGGACCGCGACGATCTGGGCGTTCGTCAGCAACTCGGGAAACACGAGCTCCTTCGACTACAAGACCACGATCAACGTCGGGCTACTGACCGGCGAGACCGCGAGCACGACGAACGGCGTCGATACCAAGCCGCCGCCGCTGCCGACCGATCTCACGGGTGCCGGTAGCGAGAATTCGATCGCGCTGTCATGGACGCCGTCCACGGCCAACAGCACCGACGTCGCCTTCTACCAGGCACTGTGCGCCAAGGTCGATGGAACCCCGGCTCGCAGCCAGTCGGGAGATGCAGAGTACATCACCACGACGTCGATCTGCCCGGGGGTCACACCACCCGCGGCGGAGAAGCTCGTGGAGCAAGCGCTCGCCGACGGAGACGGAGAGGACCCTGTGACCGCACCGGGCGATACCTTCGGTGCGCTCGATGCCAGGTACATCTGTGGTGAGGAGGCCGGAACGGCCGAAGGCATGACCATCAACGGCCTGGAGAATG
>DATIPJ010000021.1:0-2236 GCA_035472155.1 Kofleriaceae bacterium | reverse complement strand
GCTGGCAGCTCGACCTTCACCGAGCCGTCGTCCGCGAGCGGCGACTTGCCGATCATCATCCGGCTCTCGTAGATCCCGTTAGTCGTGCGCGAGCACGGACCCGCAGGGCACATGCCCTCGGAGTACACCGCGAGGAACTTCGCCTTGCGGAACTCGTCGACGGGGCGGCCGCGGCGCAGGTTGCCGGTCAACAGCGTGAACACCATCGGCGCGTCGGGCATGTGGACGACGCCGTGGCCCGGATCGCCGCCCGCGTTCCCGCCGAACACCAGCTGGCGCCGGTTCTCGTACAGCGGGCGCGCCGGAAACTTGTAGGCGAGCACGGCGTCGACGCGGATCTTGCCGGTGGGGATCGTGCCGGCGAACAGCGGGACCTGCTCGCCGCTGTGCGGGTTGACCAGGACGATGTCGAAGTTGGCGGTCGCGGCGTTGCTCGCGAAGCTCACCATGAGGAGGCCGTCGGGCATCGCGAACGGCGCGCGGTAGCCGCCCGTCGAGTCGGCGCGGCCGTTCGCGCCGCCGATGATGCGCAGCGCCGGCAAGAAGGCGGTGTCGGTCCTGCCCTGCTCGAACGGCCCGACGCTGCGGTTGAAGATGCCGAGCGCGCCCGCGCCACCGGCCAGGGCCGGCGAGCCATCGGCTTTGACGTCGGACAGGATGAGCAGGAAGCTGCCGTCGCTGCCCTCGCGGATGTCGGTCGCCGAGGCGTAGCCGATCGACGGCTTGGTCTGCGTCAGGTCGCCGAGGTCGGCGTACGGCGATACCGCGCGCTGGGCGAGCAGCGGGTGGTAGTCGGTCAGGTCCCAGTTGATGCGCCGGCCGGACAGCTGGTAGAAGCCGTCGCTCGCCTTCTCGGTCGTCATCGTGATCCGGCCCTCGCGCATGAAGTGCGGCGTGATCTCGGAGTTCGACAGGAAGGTGATCTGCTGGAGCGACCCCGCATCGGGCGTCATGTCGTTGATCGCGATCCGCCAGAGGTCCGACTGCGGCAGGAAGCGCTTGCGCGACCGGGTCGGCCCGGTGCTCCCCTTGCCGCGGGTCGACGCGAACACGATCCACTTGCCGTCGGGTGAGAACGCCGGCGAGAAGTTGTGGTTCTTGAGCCCGCTGGGCGCGTCGGCGACCAGCGGAGTGACGCGCACGCACGCCGCCGGGTTGTCGAGCTTGGTGATGTACACGCTGAGCGGCTCGCTCGCCGAGCCGCGGCCGGCGAACACCACCCGGTTGCCGTCGTTGGCGACGTCGGGCGTCTGGATATCGCCGCCCGCCGTGAGCCCGGGGCATTGATCCGAGATGACGCCGCCCTCGGGGACGTCGGCGAGCTTCTGGTTATTGTCGGCGAACGTCGCGGTCGCGACCCGCAGCTCGGCGCCCCCGTGGAACGTGTCGAAGCTCAGGCGGTCGACGTCGACCGGGGTGGCGGGGCGCTCGACGTACACGATCGGCAGCGTGTCGCCCATGTTCATCGACGAGGTCTGCGTGCCGAGGGCCATGCGCTCCAGGTCGACCCACTTCTGGATCGTGCAGAACGCGTTGGTGGTGGTCGCGCAGGCCGCCGGCGTGGACATGGTGCCCTGGGTCTCGAGGACCGGGCCGCCGCGGTGCGCGATGCCCGCGGCGGTGGCGCCGTTCGAGAGCAGCGCCTTGGACACGGCGCGCCCGCGGCGCGCGTCGGGGAACTCGAACGCCATGAACTCGTTCTTGAGCAGCTCGTAGTTCTTCTCGAGCGCGACCGCCGAGAAGAAGCCCTGGGTGCCGCTGCGCAGCTTGAGGTCGTTGGTCGCCGCGGGGCTATGGCAGGCCTGAAACGAGCAGCCGCGCTGGAGCAGGAGCGGCTGGACGTTCTTGGCGAAGAAGTCCTTGACCATGTCGCCCTTGGCGAAGTCGAGCTTGCCGATCGCCGCCGCCCAGGCCTTGACCGCACCGTAGTCCGGGTCGTCGACGCTCGAGAACTGGTCGCCGCCGGTGTGCCCTCGACCGCCCGAGCCGACCGCGAGCGGCACGCGCAAGATCTGCGAGTCCTCGACCGCGCCGTTGACGAACGACCACGCCTGGCTGAAGTTGAACGCGAGCTGGTCGTCGCTGTCGCCGCAGGTGATGTAGAAGTCGGACTGCGGCGCACCGTGGCAGTTGGCGGCGTTGCACCCGTGCTTGGTGAGGATCGGCTGCACGTCGGCCTTGAACGCGTCGAAGTTGGCCTGCGTCATCGCGTTGACGAAGCTGGCGCGGTTGAACC
>DATIPJ010000020.1:0-14164 GCA_035472155.1 Kofleriaceae bacterium | reverse complement strand
GTAGGCGACCCAGCAGGCGACGAGGGCGGTGCGCAGCTCGGCGGCGTTGATCTTGTCGGGGATGAGCGCGTAGGTCTTGGCGGTCGGGGTGGGCGTGGGGGCGACGGAGATGGAGAGCTTGTCAGCCGTGGGGCGAGCAGGGCCCTTGGTGAGGTAGAGGTCGGCGAGCTTGTTGGCGCCGAGCAGAACTGGGTCGAGGCCGGCGTCGGCGAGAGTGGCCAGGTCGGCGAGGGCCTGGTCGCGCAGGCGGCAGCCGACAGGGACGGCGAGGATGCAGCGGTGGAGGACGCGGCCGGCGAGCTCGGCGTGCTCCTTCTTGGCGCGCGCGGCGGCGAGGGTGGCGCCGTAGGCGCAGTCGACGTCGGCGGGGAGCGCGACCTTTTCGGCGTCGTAATGCCCGAGGGCCTGGCCGTACGCGGCGATGGCGGCGTCGAGGTCGCCGCGCGCGCGAGCGAGAGCGCCGGCGGAGGCGTAGTAGTCGCCGACGGTGGAGCGCGAGGTGCGGCGGCACGCGTGATCGAAGCAGCGCAGGTCGTCGGCGCACTGGGCGCTGGCGCTGCAGGTTTCGTATTCCTTGGACCTGGGCTCGCCGCGACTGGAAGCTGGATCGGAGGCGGTGGCGCGCGTATCACACGCCGCGGCCCCGATCGCGAGCGCAGCGAACGCAGTGAGCGCGGCAACCCCGACGACGGACAGAGCCCTCATCCGGCGAGGATATCACTGGGTGCGCGCCCGACGCGACGGGCAGCGACCGCGCGGGGCATCTCGACCCCGTGCCAGCGCGAGAGGTCGCGCAGCCAGGCCAGGCTGCCGAGGAGCAGGCCGACCGAGCTGGCGAACGACAGATACACACCCAGGAGCGCGTCGGGGGTGGCCGACCAGAAGCCGAACCAGATCATCGAGATCAGGCCGACGGCGAGGCCGGTGGAGGCGATGCGCCGCTCGGTGGTGCCCGGCCCGACGAGGAGGAGCAGGATGGTGCCAATGAGGAGCTCGAGCGCCCCGGCCGGCGGGACGAGTGCGACGAGGCCGACGCTGGTGGCGACGACGAGGGCCGCGAGGACGCGCAGCACGGTCACCCAGCAGCCGAGGCGTTTTCCTGACCACGACATCGCGATGAGCGCGAACACCAATCCGTACAGGTAGGGCGGCAGTAGCGGCGGCACCTCGTATGGAATCACTGGATGATTGCAGCCCTGGATCGCCGGCAGGAACATGCAAGCAAACAAGAGAATTCCGGACAGGCCTGTGAGGGAGCGATGCCGGCGCGCGCGGGTGCCCGGCGCCACGTAGGGAATGGGAGGGTCCACCGCGACGCTCCCCGTCTCGACGTCAACCATCTCGAGGCAGGTTGCCACGTCCTCGGGGTGCGGGGCAACAGGCAGTCTGCGGCAGCGCGCGCCTGCTCGGATCTTTACAACTGCAGATCTAGTGACGGCGCAACAGCTCGCCGAGGGTCTCGCGCACCTGAGGCGTGGTCTCGATCTCGTGGTGCTGGCGCAAAATGGGAATCACGTCGGCATTGTCCATCTGCGAGAGGGCGGCGTACGCGGCTTCGCGCAGGTTGCCGGTCTCTTGACGCAGGACCATGACGAGGAACTCGCCGGCCTCGACGGTCTGGATCTTGCCGATCGACTGGAGTGCGGCGCCGCGCACGCGCGGGTCATTGCTCTCGCGGTAGATGCGCGCGAGCGGATTGAAGGCGTGGGGGAAGTGGAGGCCCGAGATCGCGACCAGCGCGCCCTCGCGGACCTGGGCGTCGCCGTCGGCGAGGGCCTTGCGCACGATGACGAACGACCGCTTGAAGAACAGAAAGCGCAGGGCGCGGACCGCGGCGCGACGGATGATGGCGTCGCCGCTGCCGAACAGCTTCTCGAGCGGAGACAGCGCGGCGTAGGACTGGAGCTCGCCGAGGAGCTCCGCGACCCGCGCCGCGATCACGTGATCGCCGGTCTGCTTCTTCTGCTCGGCATCGGCGAGCGTCAGCAACACGACGAGCGCGCGGCGGCGAATGCCGTTGGGGTAGCGCAGGTCGCCGACGATCGAGGCGGCGACGGCGTGGGGGTCGCCGTCCATCTCCCACTCGAGGAGGTCGACGAACCAGATGTCGGCGTAGGCGTGCTGCTGCTTGAGATAGTCGGGCAAGCCGGGGAGCTCGACGGGCGGCGCGGCCAGCCCGCGGTAGCGCTGCGCGATCGTCGCGAATCGCTTCTTGGCGCGCTCGGGGAGCTCGAGGCCGGCGAGCTTGTCGAAGCACTCGCGCACGGCCGGGTAATCGCCGACGGCGGAGTGCTGCGAGGCTGCGGCGAGGAGGGCGTTCTCGATCATCTGCACCGGCACGCCGGTCTCGACGAACTTGTCGGCGCACCGCGTCCAGGTCATGGCGGACTTGTGCTGGTAGTGGCGATCGTAGGGCAGCCCGGCGCGCGCCGCGAACGCCGCGGCCTCCTGGTAGAGCGTGGCGGCGGCGTGTAGCTCGCCGCGCTCGAGGGCGAGCTTGATGAAGTCCTCGTAGTACTGCAGGACGTAGAACTTGAGGTTGTCGTCGCGCAGCACGCGGATGCAGTTGACGTAGCCCTCGGCGAGGTTCTCGAACTGCGCGGACTCCTTGCCCAGCTTGAGCAGGATCTGGAAGCAGTCGAAGGCGCGCTCGAGCTCGCCGGCTTGCTCGAAGTCGTCGGCGACCTGCTCGAGCTTGCGCTGGCTCTCGATGAGGGCGCGGCGCGCCTCGGCCGAGCTCGGATCGAGGCGGACCGCGGCGAGGCCGTAGTTGAAGTGGACGAGCGCGACCTCGTAGGGCCGGTTGGCGAGGCCGGGGTGGTGGAGCAGCGACTTCCAGGCTGCCGTGGCCTCGGGGTACTGCTTGGCGCGCTCGAAGGCGACGGCGGCGTGCACCGGCAGCTTGGCGTGCTGGTAGAGCTGCGCGGCCTCGGCCCACTTCTTCTCGATCTCGGCGAGGCGCGCGCGCAGCGCCCCGCTGTCGCGGATCGGATCGATGGGTCCGTCCGGCCCCGCCGACCCGCGCGAGTCGCCGACCAGCTGGGTGCGCGCCATGTCGAAGTAGTGGAGATAGAGGTAGACGAACGCGGCCTCGCGCGAGCGCCCGAGGTGGCGGTAGATCTCGCCCAGCCGGCGCAGCCAGTCGTCGTACTCGTAGTTGATGACGTGGGTCTGGCCGATCAGGTCGCGGTAGTGGCGCTCGGCCTCGACCCAGCGGCCCTGCTGGACCATGGCCTCGGCCTGATCGGCCGTCGATTCGATCGAGTTGAAGCGGCGCGCCATCAGGTGGCCTTGGGGATCCGTCCGCTGGTCTGCGGATCGTCGGTGGGCCGCGGGATGCGGCGGCTCTGGTGGTCGTTGGGGACGGCGGCGACCGGCGGCGCCTTGCGCGGCGCGGCCCGGGTGGCGTCGCCGACGATATCGAGCGCGCGGCGCTGGCGCTCGGCGCGGTTGGTGAGGACCTCGCCCGAGACGATCTGCGAGCGATCGAGCAGCGGGACGAACTCGGGGAGGTGGTCGCTCGACGGCAGGACGACCACGCCGTACAGGAACGCCTGCTGCTTGAGCGCGGTGACCAGCTCGGGCTCGATGTGGCACTGGCCATGCGTGATGGTGTAGAGCACGACGCGCCGCTTCTGCTCGCGGCGCAGCCGGGTGACCTCGACGAGCAGCTGGCGGAACACCTTGCTGTAGTTGCGGCCGCGCTCGCTGCGAAACGACAGGAGGTACGGCACCGGGACCTGGCCCGAGCGGCCGATCTTGATCGTCTCGTGCAGCCGCGAGTCGAAGAACCGGACCCAGATCTCGTCGCCTTCGAGGGTGAGCTTCTTGATCAGCGCGAGCGCGAGGCCGCGCGCGAACACCTGGCGCTGGCCGCGCATCGAGGCAGAGCAATCGATGAGCAGGTACTGCAGGCGGCGCTCGTCCTCGCGCTGCTTCTCGCGGCCGTAGTAGAGCAGCTCGGAGTCGACGACCTTCTGCTCGAAGATCTCGCGGTCGTAGGCGAGCTCGGAGAGCACGAGCGAGTCGATGTTGCCCTTGCGCTCGATCGACGCGTAGCCATCGACGGCGAAGGTCTGTGCGCCTGTCGAGCGCCGGGTCTCGAGCACGCTGGGCAGAAGGTCGAGCGAGAAGTTCGCCACGTCGTTGGCCTCGGGGGAGCCGAGCGCGGCGAACAGGTCGACCAGGTCGATCGCGCCGCCGAGCGCCTCGCTGCCCGAGGCGCTGTCCTCCTTGAACAGGCCGAGGAGGCGCACGGTGTCGAGGTCGATCAGCTCGACCTGGGTGTACACGTGCATCGACTGCGCGACCAGGTGCTCGACGAAGCCCCACAGGCTGCGCGGGTCGAAGTCGCGGAAGTGGTCGGCGTAGTCGATCTCGCCCAGGATGCCGAGATCGAGCGGCAGCGGCTCGGCGCCCGCGGCCTTGCTGCGATCGCGCCAGCGGTTGTAGGTGTCGCCCAGGATGCGCGACAGGAGGACGGCGACCATCTCGTCGCGCAGGCGCAGGCCGGCGAGCCGCTCGGTGACCTCGCTGGCGGCGATGTTGTCGAGCAGGCGACGGTACTGATCGAGCTGCGGCTTGGCGCCCGGCGGGACGTTGATGCGGGCCAGCTGCGCCTCGCGCGGCCGCAGCGCGTACCCGCCTGCCCCGCGCGACATCGAGAGCATCACGCCGATGTCGTGGATCACGAACAGCGGCAGGTGCACGCCCATGCGCATGAGCGAGTTGCTCCATGCCGCCGCGCGCACGAGCGCCATCGGCGTGTCGGCCTGGACGTGCGACAGCGCCATCGTCGCGACCTGGCGCGCGAGAAAGCTACGACGACGCTCCGCGGGAACCGGCACACCGCCAAGCTAGCACGCGGATCGCCGCGATCGATCTCGGGAGCGCCAGCGCTGGTGGCGGCTTTGCGGTAGCGTCTCGCGCATGAATCTCTACGACGCGACGGTTCCGATCTTCACCAAGATGCTCAGGGGCGCCGAGAAGTGGCTCGACAAGGCCACCGCGATCGCCGAGGCCAAGAAGTTCGACGTCGACATCCTCGCGAGCGCGCGGCTCGCGCCCGATCAGTACTCGTTCGCGCGCCAGATCCAGTCGGCGTGCGATCAGGTCAAGTTCACGGTCGCCAAGCTCGCCGGCCAGGAGCCGCCGAAGCACCCCGACACCGAGAAGACGATCGCCGAGATCCGGCAGCGGCTGCGCACCGTGATCGATTACCTCGGCACGTTCAAGCGCGAGGATTTCGCGGGCGCCGAGGAGCGGCCGTGTAGCCACAGCTGGATGGGCGGAAAGTCGCTGCGCGGCGGCGATTACCTCGATCACTTCGCGCTTCCGAACTTCTATTTCCACCTGGTCACGGCGTACGACATCCTGCGACACAACGGCATCGACGTCGGAAAGATGGACTACATCGTCGATCTGCCTTTCCGGAACTGAACCGTTTCTCCTGCACTGAACCGTTTCTCCTGCGACGTTACCCCGCGGTTCACCGACGAGCGAAGGCGTCGCATCTGGATGTGACTGCGTTCGGGCCGACTCCTCGGTGCGATGCATCGATCGACGGTTTCGCCCGCGCTATTCTGCAGCTTCGCGCTGCTCGGCGGCGCTGCCCACGCAGAGCCCACCTCGGCGTACCCCTGGGTCTCGGACGGCGCCGCCGGCGGGCCGGAGTTTCTCCGTCAGGTGGTTCCCGCAGCCGCGGCGGCCGCGACCGGGCTCGCCAAGAGCCGCACGATCTATCTCAACCACACGGGCGCGACGCTGACGCCCGGCTACAACGACTCGCGGGCCAACACGTCCTCGATCGTGACGCGCCCGACGCAGGTCCCGGGCTGGAACGCAAGCCCGGCAGACTGGGCCGCCACGGTCGCGTGCATGAAGGAGATCTGGTCGCGGTTCGACGTGACGATCACCGATGTCGACCCGGGCTCGGGGCCGGGCTCTGTGCCGGGCTCTGTGCCGCACATCGAGGCGCTCTTCGCGCGCGCGCCGGGCGACGCCGGCATCACGACCAACGTCGGCGGCATCTCGCCATTCAGCCTCAGCTGCACGGTGATCGAGAATTCGATCGTCTTCGCATTCACCGACAGCTTGCCCAAGGCGCCGCGAGCGATCTGCGAGGTCATGTCGCAGGAGATCGCGCACAGCTACGGGCTCGATCACGAGCTGCTCGCCGCCGATCCGATGACGTACCTGCCCTACAGCGGCAACCGCGGGTTTCAGGACCACGACGCGCAGTGCGGCGAGACGACGGCGCGGCCGTGCGGCATCGCCGGCTCGACCTGCCGCGCGACCCAGAACTCGGTGCAGCTCCTGCTCTCGCGACTGGGCGCCGCCGACCGCGACCACACCGCGCCGACGGTGGGCATCACCGCACCCGGCCCGAGCGCGATGGTCGCGGCTGGCTTCGAGATCACGGCGACCGCGAGCGACAACATCTCGGTCAAGTCCGTGGCGTTCTATATCGACGGCGATCTGGTGGCGACCCAGATGCAGCCGCCGTTCGCGCTGACTACCGATCCGACCCTCGTCGAGGGCGCGCACACGATCACGGTCGAGGCGTCGGACGGCGACGGCAACACGACGACCGAGCAGCGAGATATCGTCGTGGCCGGACCGCTGGACCCCCTGGCGCTCGGCTGCTCGGCGGGAAAGCACGCCCCCGGCGGCGTATTCGTGCTCACGCTCGCCGCCTTCGCACTTGCGCGCCGGCGCCGACGCGCCGCCTCCGCGCTTTGAGCGCGCCGCTGCGTTCGTGGTAGCGTCGAAACGGACGCTAACCATGTCTTCGCAGGTCGTGGTCGAGGTAGTCGGTCAAGCCAAGCAGGCGATCGTGCTCGACGAAGGCGACGCCGTGCTCGTCGGGCGCGAGCCCGATGCGGCGAGGATCGCGGCGATCCCGGGCGATGCCCTGCGGCTGGTCACCGTGGCACAGCCCAGCGTGTCGGCGAACCATCTCCTGGTGTCCCGCGAGGCGGACGCGACGTCGCTGATCGACACCACGAGCCGCAATGGATCCTGGCTGCGGCTGCCCGCGGGCGATCGCGTCGAGGTGCGCTCGAGCAAGCCGCTGCACGTGCGGCTGTCGATGCCGCCCGATCCGGCGGCGGCGCACGACGGGCCGCGCGACGCGACGTGGCTGCACCGCGATGACTTCCACACCGGCGTCGCCGCGGCAGTGACGGCGTGGCTCGAGGAGCTCGGGCTCGCCTCGCGGGTGTCGTTCCTGCGCGACAGCGAGAGCTCGGCCGAGGACCGCATGATGGGGCGGCTGCCGCTCGCCAACGGGTTCCGGCTCGACGTCGTGCCGACGCGCACCGTCGACGCGGCGTGGGACGAGACGCTCGAGGTGCTGTGGCGCTACGTCAACACGCAGAATGCGATCTTCCAGGCCGAGGAGGAGACCCGCAGCGAGGGGCTCATCCTGGCGTCGCCCGCGATCCGGCACGCCCATCAGCAGGTGGTCAGCGCGGCGCAGCGCGGCTTCCGGCTGCTGCTGATCGGGCCATCGGGTGCGGGCAAGGACGGGCTCGCGCGCTGTTACCACAGACACTCGCGGCGCGGCGGTGCGTTCGTCGCCAAGAACTGCTCGATGCTGAGCCGCGATCTCCTGCGCGCGGAGCTGTTCGGCGCCGAGCAGGGCTCGTTCACCACGGCGGTGCGGCGGATCGTGGGCGCGGTCGAGGCGTGCCACGGCGGGACGCTGTTCCTCGACGAGATCGGCGACATGCCGAGCGACGTGCAGCCGCTGTTGCTCACGTTCCTCGACCGCGGCGAGTACGAGCGCATGGGCAGCTACGACACGATGCGCACCGCCGACGTGCGCCTGGTGTGCGCGACCAACAAGGACCTGCGCGCGGCGACGTTGCGCGGCGAGTTCCGCCAGGACCTGTGGTACCGGATCGCCGGTCAGGTCGTGCACGTGCCGCCGCTGCGCGATCGCCCGGCCGACATCGAGGCGTTTCTCAAGCTGCAGTCGCCCGACGGGCGCTGCGATCAGTGGACCGCGCTCGATCCGGCGGCGCGCGCGCTGGTGCTCTCGCACGCGTGGGACGGCAACTTCCGCGAGCTGTTCGCGTTCTCGGCGAGCATGCCGCGCAACGCGACACCACACGCGGTCCGCATCGAGGATTGCCGCGCGCTGCTCGCCGCCGTCGCACTGACGCCGCCGTCGCGTTCGTCATCACCGCCGCCGTCGATCGCCGGCCACGGCGTCGACGTGGCGCTGCTCGCCGGCGAGGCGGCGCAGCAGTTCGTCGCCGACAGCGGCCACGGCCTCGTGCGCTGGGACGACGTCAAGGAGTGCATCGAGCGCTACCTGAAGCCGCTGCTGTTCGCCGAGATGACGGGCGCCCACGCGCTCGAGAAGCGCGAGCATGCGGTGATCCCGGCGCTGGCGGGCGCGATCGACGCCGACCGCGGCACCGCGGTCAAGCACCTCAACCGATACTTCGAGCGCTTCAAGAAATAACCGAAGACGCCAGGAAGCGCCGGATGTGCGCCGGCTCGCCGGCGGCGAGCGCCGCGCGGCCGTGCAGGAGCCGCAGGAGCTCGGCGAGCGCCGGGTCGACGTCGACCAGGCGGACCGACGCGGTCCACAGCGCGTCGAGGCGCAGCACGTCGTGCTCGTCGAGCTCACGGTCCGCGTGCGGCGTGAACCGGGCGCCCCGCACGCGCAGCGCCAGGCGCAACAGGGCCGAGCGTGCGCGCGCGCCGCGCGGCGAGGTCGGCAGCGCAACGCCGAGCGTCGACAGCACGTCGCGCACGATGCGCAATCCGTCGGCGATGGCGCCGCCGTGCAGCAGCTGCTCGGCGGCTCGCAGCTCGAGGCGGACCGTGGCCGGGCCCCGGCCCTCGCGGTCCGCGCGCATGCGCGCCGCTTGCTCGAAGCGAGCGCCGGCCTCCCGGCCATGGCCGCGCTCGGCATGGCACTCGGCGAGCTTGGTGACCAGCTCCCAGGGGGCGCTGGTCTCGGGCAACCACTCGATCGCGCGCGCGTAGTAGGACGCGGCAGCGCCGAACGCGAGCACGGCGCGCGCGCGGTCGCCGGCGAGCGCAGCGTAGTGTCCGGCGCGCTCGTCGTCGTCGAGCTCGTGGTAGTGGTGGGTCAGCGCCTCGAAGTCGAAGGTCGCCAGCTGTTCGTGGCTGCGGGCGAGCGCGCGATGGATCCGCGTGTAGTCGGCCGGCGGGATGCGCTCGAGCCGCGACTGGCGCAAGCGGTCGTGGAGCGGCAGCACGCGGACAGGGCCGCGGCCCGACGAACGGCTCACGATGCCGAGCTGCTCGAGCGCGCGCAGCGACGGCAGCGGCTCCTCGATCGCGGTCGCGTGCATCACCACGGAGACCGCGACCGCGCCGGGGGCGACGACGATGGTGTCGAACAGCTCGCGCTGCGCGGCGGGCAGCGCATCGACCACGCCGTTGAGCCACGATCCGAGCAGGCCCGGCCGCGCGAGCTCACCGGCGCCCATCGGAGGCGCATCGGATGCGCCGAGGACCTGGGCGAAGATCGGATAGCCGCCGGCGGCGACGGCGAGCTCCCTGCAAGTCGCGCGCGACAGCCCGGGCGCGAGGGTATGAAACAGCGCCTCGAGGTCGCGGGTCTCGAGAATGCCGAGCGGCAGATCGCGGCTGTGCGGCAAGAGCCCGAGGTCCGGCGAGTGCTTGCCGCGCAAGAGGTCGAGCCGCGAGCGCGTGCCGGTGTCGTCGAGCCGGTAGCTCAGGAGGAAGGTCGCGCGCGGGATGTCCTGCAGCGCGCGCAGCACCTCGAGCGTATCGTCGTCGACCCACTGCAGGTCATCGATCCAGACGATCAGCCGGCGCGCCGCCGCCACGCGCGCCAGCAGCTCGCGGAGCGCGGCGAACCCGAGGTGGCGCTGCGGGCCGGCGCCCTCGACGGGGGCGACCATCGCGGGCGCGAGGCGCGAGGGCACCGACGGGAATAGCCGGACCAGCGCCGCGAGGCCGTGCGGCGCGATGCCCTCGATCGACACGCCATCCGTGCGCATGTGATCCGTTAGCTCGTCGACCACGCGGTCGATGCCGCAGAACGCGATCTGCTCGTAGGGATGACAGCGGCCGCGCAGGACCACGACCTCGGGCTGGCGGGCGCGCACGCCGTCGAGGAAGTGGCGGACCAGCGCGGTCTTGCCGATCCCCGACGGGCCATGGATGTGAACGGTCGCGCTCGCAGCGCCGTCGGCGCGCTCGAACACTTCCTGCATGGCGGCGAGCTGGGAGGTGCGCCCGACGAACGGCGCCTCGGGAGGCTGCGGCGCTGCGAGGCCGTGGACGACCGCCGCGGACGCGCTGCCGGTGAGCGCATGCAGCGCGCCGAGGGTCTCTCGCGTGCTCGGCCGCGCCGTCGGGTCGGGCACCATCAGCCGGCGCGCGATCGCGAGCAGCGGCGTGGGCTCGGGCGGTGTACCCGCAGCCGGCTGCGGCGAGCCGGTCAGCGCCTCGAGCAGCGTGGCCCCGACGCTGTACAGGTCGCTGGCCGGCGTGATGATGCCGCCGCGGTGGCGCTCGGGTGCCATGTAGTAGGGCGTGCCAGCGCCCTCGGCGTCGCGGACCGACGCGCCCGCCTCGGTGCGGAACTCGGTCGACAGCCCGAAGTCCGCCAGCCGGACGCGCCCCACGTGGTCGACGAGGATGTTGCCCGGCTTGACGTCGAAGTGGACCAGCCCGGCGCCGTGCAGCGCGACCAGTCCGGACACCACATCGCGCATCGCACGCGCCAGCCGCCGGTGCGCCTCGTCGTCGGCGACCCCGGCCGGCGTCGCGGGCGTACCGCGCCAGATCCACTCGAGGAAGTCGACCGCATCGACGAGCTCCATCGTGAAGAAGGCGTGCTCTGCGGTGACGATCAGGTCGAACAGCTGCAGCAGATTGGGGTGATGTAGGTCGGCCCTCGCGCGGAACTCGGACTTGAGCTTGCCGATCGCCCGGCTGCCGGGCGTGCGCAGCACCTTGAGGGCGACCTCCTGCTGAAGATCGCGATCGACCGCTCGGTAGATCACGCCCGCCCCGCCCTGGCCGATCATCGCCACACACGCGTAGCGCTCGCTGCGCGGAAACTCGATCGGCGCGCGAGGCGACGGCGGCGGTTCGGTGATCGCGGGGCTCACCTTCTGTGCATGTGGTCCACGGGACCACCGGGCAGGAACAGTACCTGCTGTCGACGCGCTGGTCTCGCGTCCAGCTGCCTGGCGCGTGAGATGGTGCGTTGGCGTTCGCTCGCAGTGGAAATGCGCTGCCCGGGCGGACGAGTCGACGAGGCACCGCCCGAGGAGTGACCCGGAACGCCAACCGCCGTCCAGGACGAGTGTGATCGCGGAACACGATCGGATTCGATCCGAGGGGGGAGCCTGCTCTCCGAGATCATGGGTGATCGCGATGGCACGCCATGTGATGCCGCAGAGGGCGGCACATGAGCGAAGACGAGGAACGGGATTGGTACATGGATGGGAACGCTTGCGTCGCGCGGGCTCAGCCAACCATCTTGCGCGACGCAGTGCATGATCGGCGCGGGCGGCAAACGTTGCCCGTGCCTCGGGCGCGACGCCCGGATCCCGATCGGGACCTGTTCGATGCGGTCGCGGCGGGGGACGCGCGGGCCGCGCTGCGACGGCTGATGAACCGCCACGGCAACGCGGTCTTCCGCTACTGCTGGACGGGGCTGCGCGACCGCTGCCTGGCCGAGGACGTCCATCAGCAGGTGTTCATCGAGGCGTTTCGCGACCTGCCGCGGTTCGCGGGCCGCTCGACCGTGCGGACCTGGCTTTTCGGGATCGCCCGGCACCGCGTGCTCGATGCCGCCAAGGCGCGGACGCGCAACCACGCGCACGTCGAGGTCGACAGCCAGGCCGATGCGCCCGATCCGGCGCCGGCCCCGGGCGAGATGCTCGACCGCTCGCGGCTGCTCGAGGCGGTGGCGGGGTGCCTGGCCGAGCTCGACGCGAAATCGCGCGACGCCGTGGTGCTGCGCTTCCAGTATGGGTTCACCTTCGAGCAGATGGCCGAGATCTGTGGAGAAAAGTCCGGAACGCTGCAGGTCCGCGTGGCGCGCGCCCTGCCGGTCCTGCGGGCGCGGCTCGAGCAGCGCATCGGCGACTTCTGAGCACCGGCCGGACGGTGGCCATGACGCCGCTGTCCAGTTTCCTTGACCTGTGCCGGCGCCGTGTCTTGTGCCGTGGACACCTGCGCACCTGCACAGGGCGGCACTGTGCATGCACAGAGCGGCGCCCGCCCGGGCGCGCGCAAACATCGGTAAGCTCGCGCGCCACCCCAGGCCGACCAACCCGGAGACCCATGAGCGCTCTGATCCTCCACCACTACGACGCCTCGCCGTTCTCCGAGAAGCTGCGCCTGATCCTGGGCTGGAAGCAGCAGACCTGGCGCTCCGTGATCATCCCCGTCATGGCACCCAAGCCCGACCTCGTCGCGCTGACCGGCGGCTACCGACGCACGCCCGTGCTGCAGGTCGGCGCGGACATCTACTGCGACACCGCGCTCGCTGCCCGCGTGATCGACGCGGTCGCCCCGGAGCCGCCGCTCGTGCCGCCGGCCGCCGCTGCGCTCGGGCCGCTGATCGCGCAGTGGGCGGACTCGGCGCTGTTCTGGTCCGCGGTGCCGTGGGCGACGCAGCCCGCCGGCTTCGCGCATGTGCTGGGCGACATCAGCCCCGACTTCGTGAAGGCGCTGGCCACCGACCGCAGCGCGATGACCAGCGGGATGCGGCGCGCGACCGCGATCGACGCCGCCGCCCAGCTCACCAGCTACCTGGGCTGGCTCGAGACACTGCTCGGCGACGGGCGGCGATTCCTCGTCGGCGACGCGCCGTGCATCGCCGATTTCTCGGCGGTGCACTCGGTGTGGTTCATCCGCCGCGCAGCGCCGGTGGCCGGCCTGCTCGCGCCGTATCGCCAGCTCGGCGCGTGGTACGAGCGCGTGACCGCGTTCGGCCACGGCCAGGTTCGCCCGCTCGGCGCCGACGAAGCGATCGCGGTCGCCGCCCAGACCGGCACGCACGCCACCACCGACGTCGCGTCCGGCCTGGGCTTCGAGCCCGGCGCCGCGGTCACCGTGTGCGCCACCGACTACGGCGCCGACCCGGTGGCGGGGACCCTCGTCGGGCTCAGCGCGATCGAGGTCGTCGTCGAGCGCCGCGACGAGCGCGCCGGCACCGTGCACGTCCACTTTCCGCGCATCGGCTATCAGATCCGGAAAGCCAAATAAGCAGTTCCTGAGCAGCATGATTCGTCGATAAAAGGACCATTATGAAGATCTTCTCTGGCCGCACCGCCGTGATCACCGGCGCCGCCTCGGGCTTCGGGCTCGAGGTCGCGCGCATCGCCGCCGCCAAGGGCATGGCCATCGTGATGGCCGACGTCGAGCGCGACGCGCTCGCCCGCGCCGCCGACGAGATCACCAAGCTAGGCGCGCAGGTGCTCGCGATCCCGGGCGATGTCTCGAAGGCCGCCGACGTCGAGGCGCTCGGCGCGGCCACGTTCGAGCGGTTCGGCGCGCCGCACTTCGTGTTCAACAACGCCGGCGTGGGCAGCGGCGGCCTGCTCTGGGAGGTCAGCCTGCGCGACTGGGAGTGGGTGCTCGGCGTCAACCTCATGGGCGTGGTGTACGGCGTGCGGGTGTTCACGCCGATGATGCTCGAGGCCGCGCGCAAGGATCCGAGCTACCAGGGCCACATCGTCAACACCGCGTCGATGGCGGGCCTGCTCAACCCGCCGAACATGGGCGTCTACAACGTGAGCAAGCACGCGGTGGTCTCGCTCAGCGAGACGCTGTATCACGACCTGCGCCTCGTGACCGATCAGGTCACCGCGTCGGTGCTGTGCCCTTACTTCGTGCCGACCGGCATCACCAACAGCCAGCGCAATCGCCCGGCCGACATGAAGGACGACAAGCCCACGCGCAGCCAGATCATCGCCAAGGCGATGAGCGACAAGGCCGTGTCGAGCGGCAAGGTCACGGCGGAGACCGTCGCGCAGTTCGTGTTCGACGCGCTCGCCGAGCGCCGGTTCTACATCTACAGCCACCCGCACGCGCTGGCCAACGTGCAGACCCGGATGGAGGACATCGTCGCCGGCAGGAACCCGACCGATCCGTTCGCCCAGCGGCCCGAGGTCGGCGAGGCGCTCAGGAA